>CAYJHN010000091.1:1922-7836 GCA_964369985.1 uncultured Desulfovibrionaceae bacterium
AATACATTTTTTAATGGCAGCTTTTACGGATTCTGAGCCAACTTCTGCCCCATTTTCTAAGTTTAAAGCAGAGTTGAAGAAAAACTTGATTTCAAAAGTACCATGTGGTGTAGCAACATATTTATTGTTAGTAATACGCGAAATTGTAGATTCGTGCATACTTATATCGTCCGCGACGGTTTTTAAAATAAGTGGCTTTAGTTTTGTAACACCGTCATCAAAGAAATCTTTTTGGTATTTAACAATAGATTCCACAACTCTGTAAAGAGTTCTTTGTCTTTGATGCAAAGCTTTAATGAGCCATGTAGCGGATTTTTGCTTTTCACCAAAATAGCTTTTCTGCTCGGCATTCATAGTATCTAAAATTTCTTTTGAATTCAAATCACTTAATTGTAATTGTGGCATGCCATCTTCATTCAAGATAACAATAAATTCATCATCAACTTTATACACATAAACATCAGGAGATATAAAGAAATTATCAGACTCGCCATAGCCAGATCCAGGCATAGGATCAAGCGATTTAATTATTTGAATATATTCAAATAAAGTTTCTTCATTAATTTTTAATTTCTTTAATAATGGTTTATATCTATTATTTTCCAAATCTTCTAAATGTGTTGAAATAAGTTCAACTAAGATTGGATCTCTATCGTATTTATATTTTCTTATCTGTACTAAGAGCGATTCTTTTGGGCTTTGCGTTGCAACGCCAACAGGGTCAAAATTTTGTATTGCATCTAAAACAGGATACACAGCTTCAATTTCAACTTCTGCTTGATGAGCAATTTCTTCAACAGTTGCACATAAATAACCAGTGTCGCCTATATTTCCAATAATATTCTCACCAATATACACTTGCTCTTCTGTAAAGTCTGAAAGCTTTAATTGCCACATCAAATGAGATTCAAGAGTTGGTTTTGTGGCATACCTTGCTTCGTAAGAAGTCATTTCTTCAGGTATTTCGTGTTCTTTGTGTGAGTTCATTTTTGGAGAAGAAGAAAGTTCACCCAGATAATCTTCCCAATCAGCTGAATTTGCAACTTCTTTATCATAAACTTGATCAGCAGCACCTTCTTCACTCTTAGCCTGCACATACTCTTCTTCGTGTGCTGCTTCGGCTTGAGCTTCTTCTAGAAAGGGATTTTCAATAAGTTCGCTTGCAACAGTGTCAATAAGTTCTAGGCGTGAAAGTTGAAGCAAGCTTATAGCTTGTTGTAACTGTTGTGTCATTACAAGCTGTTGTGAAAGTTTTAATTGCTGTCTTAATTCTAATGCCATACAATTTTTTACCTAGCTTTATTTTTTATTTTTTACAATTTGGCACACTTTTTGAAATAATGCAAGAAGAAATAGCTTCTTTTTTCCTTCGGCTATTTATAAGGATTTGCGAGTTTTTATGCTTTATTTTTTTATAAATTCAAGAAATTAGTATTAATTTTTTCCTGCAAATCTTTTCTTTCAGTTAAAGGAGAAATAAATTTATTTTGGATTTAATTTTATCTTTGGCACTCATCTTGCATATTCATCTGCATAATAGTCAAGTTTTTGAAGGAGAGTATTTATTATGAAAGACAACAATCAACATGAAATTTTTACAGCTACAAGTGCTGCTACTTATGAAGAACAAGAAATTGTAAAGATTGAATTTAATGAAATAGATGACGAAATTCAGTCACTTATAGGAAATAGCGAAGAAAATTATAGAAGTGTGGAAGATGAAATTCGTATTGATTTAGCTCACTCACTTGGAAATTTAGGCAAATCAGTACAAATGCTTATTTTACTGCTAGAAAAAAACAATATAGTACACATGCTTCCAGAAGTTGCCTTAGGACAATACTCTGAAATACTTGACTCTATTTCTACAGCTGCTATTGAAGGTAGCGAAGCGGTTATCAAATCTCAAGAATTTGACAACAAACTCACACTTGCTCTAGACACTTGCATAGTAGTACAATAATACTATAATAACATATAGCTTTACTTCAAAACAAAGACAAATTTCAGCCAGCAAAAAAGGAAAATATTGCACGCTACTATAAAAAAGCATGCAATATTTTCCTTTAATTTTTTATTATTCACTGTTCTGCATACTATAAATTAGTAATGTAAATTATAGCCCTTGCAGAAATATTAAATAATTTTTTAATATGCTATTACGTTGAAATCGTCACGACGGTTTTGTGCGTGAGCAGCTTCTGAGTTACCAGCAACAACAGGGCGTTCCTTACCGTAAGAAATAAGATCTATTTGATCAGGATTTACACCTAAAAGCACAAGATATTCATAAGCAGCACGAGCTCTTCTTTCGCCAAGCGCAAGGTTATATTCCTGAGTACCTCTCACGTCACAATTGCCTTCAATTCTTACACGAATATTCGGATATTGACGCATAATATCTGCTTTTTGCTTTAATTTTTCACGATCTTCCATTGAAATATCATATTCGTTAAAACCAAAGTAAATAGACATATCTTGCACTTCAGCAATAGATTCTTGATACACGTCCATATTTTCAGCTGTTGACATTGTTGTGCCATTTTCACCACTTTCTAATTGGCTTTTAGCACAACCTACACCAAGTGATAAAATAAGTAAAAGCACAGACAATTTTAGTTTTTTCATATTTCCTCCAAGAATAAGCATCTAAAAAGTTGCTTTTTATATAGAATTATTTGATATTCTTTTCTCTCTACTTTGATGTTAGTAAAATTTTATTTATTTGTAAAGCTTTTTGTAATTTCCTATTTTTTGTCTCCGACGGCCAAAGAAGATAATTTCCTTTGGAAACCTTAGCATTGAGCGGTTAAAATAAGTCCTACGGACTAAAGCATTTTTTATTTTTTTCTTTACATGCTCATTATATCATATCCGCTCACTATTCGGATTTTCATAGACTGAGCCCCGTGTGAATAATTCTCTTGCTCCTCAGTGGTATAGAAAAATATTTTTTTCAATAAATACAGATAGATACTTTCTTCTTGCAAATTGAGTCAATTACTGCTAGCATACGAGTGATTTTATAAATAATAAAAACTCGATATATAGCTAAACTTAGCTTTTTAAGCGTTTATTTGGAGGTTCTCCCTTGTCTGGATTGTCTGATTTTGAAGTAGTTATTGGTTTGGAAGTGCATGTACAGCTTGCAACAAAGAGTAAGCTTTTCTGTTCGTGCCCGCGTGAATTTGGCCAAGAAGCAAATTCTAATGTATGTGAAATTTGTGCAGGCATGCCTGGTGTACTCCCTAGTCCTAACAAGCAAGCTATTGAATATGCGGTAAAAATGGGCTTAGCTACAAATTGCTCTATCAATAAACACTCATATTTTGCACGAAAGAATTATTTCTACCCAGATTTACCAAAGGGGTACCAAATCTCACAATTTGAAGAACCAATTTGTATTGGCGGCTTTATTGATATTGAAGGTTCTTTTGGCAAGAAAAGAATTGGCCTTACACGTATACATTTAGAAGACGATGCTGGTAAAAACATACATTCTACATCTGAACCAAAGAGTTTTGTTGATTTAAACCGAGCTGGCACGCCACTTTGCGAAGTTGTGAGCGAACCAGACATGCGTTCAAGCGAAGAAGCTCTTCTTTATTTAAAAGAACTTTACTCTCTTGTTGTTGGCCTAGGTTTTTGCGATGGCAATATGGAAGAAGGTAATTTTAGATGCGATGCAAACATATCTTTGCGTCCTTATGGGCAAGAAGAATATGGTACACGTACAGAATTAAAAAACCTTAATTCCTTTAAAAACATTCAAAAAGCTATTGAATGTGAAATAGCAAGACAAGAAGATATTTTACTAGACGGCGGTACTATTGTTCAAGAAACAAGATTGTACGACGCGGATAAAAACAAAACTGCCTCTATGCGTAGCAAGGAAGAAGCACAAGATTATCGCTACTTCCCAGATCCAGATTTAATCACGCTTACGCTTACTGACGAAGAAGTTGAATTTTGGACAAACAACCAAGACGAACTTCCATCTGCCTGTAAAGCAAGATATATGCAAGACTATAAACTCAATAACGACGATGCTCAAAGAATAGCAACTGATAAAAACCTTAAAAATCTTTTTGAAGATGCTTTAAAAATACATAATAATCCTAAAAGATTAGCAAATATTATCCAAGGCATGCTTATGCGTGAATTAAATACGCGTGCCCTTCAAACTTCACAAATAACAATATCAGCAGAAGCTTTAGCAGAACTAGCTAAAATAATTGATGATGATATGATTTCTACAACTATTGCAAATGATATCTTCCCGCATTTATTTGAAACACAAGCTATGCCTAAACAATATGTTGAAGAAAAAGGCCTTGCTCAAGTTTCTGACACTTCTGAAATTGATTTAGTTCTTAAGGAAATCATGGATGCAAATCCAACAGAAGTGGCTGAATTTAAAGGTGGAAAAACAAAGTTACAAGGCTTTTTTGTTGGGCAAGTCATGAAAAAAATGGCTGGCAAAGCAAATCCTGCTCTTGTAAACAAAGCACTTGCAAAACTTATGCAAGACTAAAAAATACAATGAATATTACTCATACTGAAAAGCCTGAGAATGAAGGCAAAAAACTTTTTGCCCAATCATTTCAAAGACTTTACACACAATACCCATCAATTCTTGCCATAGCTCTTATACTTTTTATGACAAGTATTAGGCTTGTTTTTATTGGCACTAATCAGCTAGATCTTTCTTCTGATGAAGCACAATATTGGGATTGGTCGCGTACTTTACAGCTTTCTTATTATTCAAAAGGGCCTTTAATCTCATGGATTATTGGCTTTTGGACGAATATCATGGGCGACACGCAATTTGCTGTGCGTTTTGGAGCTGTGCTCAATTCAGTGATAGCACAACTTATTATATTTATAGGTATTTCTACATTATTCAAAAGAAAGCAACTTGCTTTTCTTGCTCTTTTTGTAGCAAATACAATGCCTTTATTCACTGCCTCATCTATCTTGATGACAACGGACAGCCCCTTGCTTTTGTGTTGGCTTACGGCATTTTTCTCTCTATATACTTTATCTGTGCGTCATTCATCTTTTGCATATTTTGCACTTTTTGCTGCTATGGCACTTGGCTGTTTAGCAAAATATATGATGTTCGCCTTCTTGGCTCTTGCCATTCCATATTTGATTTTATTATACTATTTCAAGATGATAAATTTTGAACGTATAAAAAAAACCTGCATAGCAATGGCAGCGGGTTCTGTTGTTGGGCTTTTACCTATATTTATATGGAATGCACAAAACGATTGGGTTGGTTTTTTACATGTTTCAAGTCTTGCTGGCGTAACAGGTAAAAAAGCTGAACAATTTTTCAATTTAGCGGCTGTGCCAGAATTTATTGGCGGACAATTAGGAATAGCCACTCCTTGGTGGTTTATCATTGCCCTAATCACTGCACTTTCTTTTGCAAAGACTATTTATAAGGAAATAAAAAAGCCTACTATTAATAAAGAAATTGCAACAAACACGACAAGCAAAGACTTACAAGAAATTGATATTTTTACTTCTTTTAGCTTGTGGATTCTTACCTTTATTTTCAGCTTTCTTTTTATGGTCATTTCACACAACAATTTATGCAAATTGGCCTGCAATGACCTATGTTTCTTTGATTTTATTGGCAGCAAATGGTTTAGAAAATCTTTTTAATAAAATGCCTTCTTTTACGTTAAAGAAAAAGAAATACTTTTCTGCTATGATAGTCACATCATGCATATTACCACTTATTATTTATTTAACACCCTTTATGCCAATACCAGAAGTCATTGATCCAACGCTAAGACTAAAGGGCTGGAATGATTTAGGTGTAAAATTAGAAGAATTACAAAATTCTTTTGAAGATCCAGAAAAAGTATTTTATTTTTCATCACGTTACGACACCACAGCTTCA
>CAYJHN010000092.1:0-7775 GCA_964369985.1 uncultured Desulfovibrionaceae bacterium
TGCAATATAACCGTCAAGCATGTCGCTCATTGAGGCAATAAAGAAAATAAAACAAGCAATTCCGCATGTTATCGGGCTTGGAAAGGATAAAAGCACGATGACTGGAATAAGTGCAAAAATTCTTAACAAAGTTATTTTATTTGCAAGATTTTGTTCACTTATGAATGTGATTATGCCTTTAACCATCCTACTACTCCAATGATATTTTATACGACTATACCCAGATTCCTAAATAATTGCAAGTGTTTTTTGACTCTTTAAAAACTTTAGAAAATGACTATAATAATTAATAAAAAAGTCTTTAATGCCAATATATTAATTAAATATAAATCAAGTAAATGGCTTAAAATTAGAATTTCTATAATTTTTTTTTAAAATTAAAAGCTTTGACAAAGGCGGTTAAAATCACTACACATAGAAAAAATTTAAGAAGAAATTTAATGAAATTTTATTTTGATTTAATTTTTTAACAAAATAAAAAAATAGACAAGCTATTTATAGCAAGATAAAGAGTTTTTTGGAAAAAATATGGCAAAATTTCACATTATTACTTTCGGTTGCCAAATGAACGTTAACGATTCACAATGGCTTTCAAGGGCATTGGTTTCTATGGGGCATAGTGAAGAACTTGACCCAAAACATGCTGATTTATATATATTAAATACATGCTCTGTGCGCGACAAGCCTGAGAAAAATGTGCATAGCACAATAGGGCGTATGCGTAAGATAAACCCGAATATGTGGGGCATAGTGATGGGCTGTGTTGCTCAGCAATTAGGCGACAAGCTTTTGCAAAAGCATAAAACTGTAAAACTTGTGCTTGGTACTGATACTTTGCATAATGCACCAGAATATATACAAGAAATCCTTACTAAAAAAGAAGCAAATCCTCTTTTTGATGTAAAGGTAAAAGATTCGCACACTGATTTTATTTCTATTTTTCCAGATAGATCACACTATCTTGAAGACGATAGCAGTCAAAGTGCTGTTGCCTATGTAAATATTATGCAAGGTTGCGATAATTATTGTTCTTATTGTATTGTGCCTTATACAAGGGGCGTGCCAAAATCGCGTTCTACAGAGTCTATACTTGATGAGTGCAAGGCATGGCTAGATAAGGGCGTAAGAGAAATTCACCTTTTAGGGCAAAATGTAAATTCATTTGGCTTAGACAGATTGAATGATGGTATTACTTTTCCTGAATTATTACGAAAGATTGATAGATTAGATGGCTTAAAACGTTTACGTTTTATGACTCCGCACCCTAAAGATTTAGCCGACGATACAATACAACTTTTTGGCGAATTAGAAACACTTTGCCCGCGTTTGCACTTACCTATTCAAGCTGGTTCAAATAGAACCTTACAAAGAATGAACAGGCCATACACAAGAGAATATTTTATGCAACTTGTAGAAAAAACAAAACAAGTTCGCCCTGATATGGCTTTTGCTTCTGATATTATTGTTGGCTTTCCAGGTGAAACTGAAGAAGAATTTCAAGAAACACTTGATATTATGCGACAAGCTCCGCTTATTTTTTCTTATTCCTTTGCTTATTCTGATAGACCAGGCACAAAAGCATCTATCATGCCAGATAAAATTGATCCAAAAATTCAACTAGATAGGCTAGAAAGATTGCAAGACTTACAAAGACAATTGGGTGCAAAATATTTAGAAAGCTTTATTGGAAAAGAAGTAGAAGTGTTGATAGAAAGCATAAATAAAAAAACTTCTACTGTGCAAGCTCGTGATATTTATGGTAATTCTGTGCATGTAAGATGTGACGATCCTATTGGTTCGCTTGTGAATGTGAAAGTAGTAAGCACGCATAAGCATTCAATCACAGCAGAAAAAATTTAATACTACTCTTTGAGGACATTATGTCAGAAAATAATAATAGAGAAATAGAAAGTACACAAAAATACGACGCACTCGCACTTTTATCTGGCGGTTTAGACAGCATATTAGCAGCAAGAACAATACAAGAACAAGGCTTAAAGGTGAAATGCCTTCACTTTACTTCGCCTTTTTTTGGGCATCCTGATAAATTAGCTCATTGGGAAAAAATCTATGATTTAGATCTAGAAGCTGTTGATATAGGTGAAGAATATGCAAGTTTAATTAAAAACTACCCAACTTATGGTTTTGGTTCTTGCTTGAATCCTTGTGTGGATTGTAAGATTTTAATGATGACTAAGACTCGAGAATTGCTAGATAAATATCAAGCTTCCGTTGTTATTTCTGGTGAGGTTTTGGGGCAAAGGCCAATGTCTCAAAGAAGAGAT
Organism: uncultured Desulfovibrionaceae bacterium; assembly: GCA_964369985.1. GTDB lineage: Bacteria > Desulfobacterota > Desulfovibrionia > Desulfovibrionales > Desulfovibrionaceae > CAYJAZ01. The sequence continues at coordinate 2,286 of CAYJHN010000092.1, forward strand.
TCGCTCAATGTTATTAGAAGAGACGCACAAATAAAAGATATTTTACTTCGCCCTTTATGTGCTTTGCATATGGACGAAACAAAGCCAGAAAGAGAAGGTTTAGTAAAAAGAGAGCTTTTGCATAATTTTTCAGGTAGGGGCAGACAGCCACAATTACAACTAGCTCAAAAGCTTGGAATAACTGAAATTCCTACACCAGCTGGCGGTTGTAAGCTTACAGAAAAAGACACTTCTGCACGTTACTGGAATGTGCTTAGCAAGCATGAAGCAAATGCAACAAACTTTACTCTTGCCAATATTGGTAGACAATTTTGGCATGATGAAAAAAATCAATGGCTTGTGGTGGGTAGAAATCAAGACGATAACCTCGCTTTAGAAAAAAATGCACATAGTGAAGATTTTGTGATGCGAGTAGATGGTTTTCCATCGCCATTAGCTCTTATGCGACCTTTCCATAAAAAGGTAATAAGCAATGATGACGTGCAGCACGCTGCTCAAATGCTTTCTTCTTATTCACCAAAGGCTGTAAAATTTGCAGAAGAAAATAATACAGAAATAGATATTATCCTTTTGCATAAAAATGAACAGACTTCGATTAGAGTAAAACCTTTGCGTTCAGAGCATTTTTTAGAACCAATTTGGGAAAATGCAAGAAAAGAATTAAAAATTTGGGAAAAAGCTCTAAAATCTAATAACTAGTTGAAATTAAAATAATACATTCTAAATATTTTTCTTGACTTACTACAAAATAATTGATAACGTAATTTTAAAGTTCATGCATATAAGTCATTTGAACATCCTGTTTACTTGTCCCTATGCATTATTCACACTTTCAGGGGTATTTATATGACTAAGTCTCTTTATGTAGGAAATCTTCCGTGGTCAGCAACCAATGAACAAGTTCATAGCTTGTTTGCTGAATATGGCCCAGTTGTTTCCGTTAAGCTTGTTAGCGATCGTGAAACAGGCCGCGCACGCGGTTTTGGTTTTGTTGAAATGGAAGAACCAGGCGCAACAGCTGCTGTAGAAGCATTAGACAGCGTTTCTTTCGGTGGACGTACACTTCGTGTAAACGAAGCGAAACCACGTGAACCACGTCAACCTAGATTCTAATTTAGTGGCGGATGTCAATTTTTTATTGACGGTTCATTACTAGTTTACGGATTTTATACAAAAGACCTCACATTGTGAGGTCTTCTTGTTTAATTTTGCTTTCTATGAGATTGACACATTTTTCAAATTCTCTATAATTTCATGAGTAAATAAAAATTTAAAGCTTTAACTGCAATAAGGATAAAAGATGTCAAAACTATTTAATAAAGTTCGTTTGCTCACACCTGGACCAACAGAAACACCTGACAGAGTACGATTAGTAATGGCAGCTCCAATGATTCACCACAGAAAACCAGAATTTGTTACTGCATTAAAAGAAACACAAGTTTTATTGCAAACATTGTTTGGCACAAAAGAGGTTGTTTTGCCTCTTGCTTGCTCTGGAACTGGTGCAATGACAGCTGCTGTGCATAATTTATTTGAAGAAAATGAAAAAGTTTTAGTTATCAATGCAGGAAAGTTTGGTGAAAGATGGACAAAGATAGCCCAAACACATAAACTTGAAGTTATTGAATATGAATTAAAATGGGGCGAAGCAATAGAGGCTGAAAAATTAGAACAATTGATAGATGAAAATGCAGGCATCAGTGCTGTTTTATTGCAAATCAGTGAAACAAGCACAGGTGCACAAATGCCTATAAAAGAGCTAGCACAAGTAACGCAGAAAAAAAATGTTCTTCTTGTTGCTGATGGAATTTCAGCTGTAGGGATTTCACCTTGCCCAATGGATGAATGGGGTGTAGATTGCCTTTTAACTGGTTCACAAAAAGGGCTTATGCTTCCTCCTGGTTTGGCTTTAATTTCTTTGTCACAAAAAGCATGGGCAAAGGCTGAAAAAGTTAAATCAAATTGTTTTTATTTCAACTTGCTTAAAGAAAGAGAAAATTGCTTAAAAAATCAAACACTCTTCACTTCACCTGTTTCTTTAATACTTGGTCTTCGCGAAGCATTGACTATGCTTTTAGAAGATGGATTAGAAGCTGTGTATGAAAAGCAATGGGCTCTCACACAAATGACTCGCTTTGCTGTGGAAAAAATGGGTTTTGAACTTGCTGCAAAAAAACATTTTGCATGGGGTGTGACTGCTTTATATATGCCTCAGGGCCTAGATTCTAAGCCAGTTGTAAAAAATATGTATGAAAAATATGGTGTTATTGTTACGCAAGGACAAGCTCCGCTTGCTGCTGAAATGATGCGTATAGGGCATATGGGCTGGGTTGATTGGTCTGATCTTGCAGCGGGACTTTACGCTTTATCTGAATCTATGAAAGAAGTGTATGGCTATGAAAGTCCAAAAGGCTTTTTAGAAGAAGCTATTGCTGTTGCTTTTAAGAAATAGTGTGTAAAAAAGAAATATATTGATTAATACAAGGCGAAGATTTTCTTCGCCTCTTATATTTAAGGCGAAGATTTTTCTTCGTCTTTTGTTTTTTAAGCATCATTTTGTATTACTTGCCTAATAGTTAAAATTTTATATATCATTGCTTTTTTCTCTATAATTTAAGCTTTTTCAACTTTTTACAGTTTAAAATTTGTATTTAAATTATTATTTTTCTTTTTTGTTAAAATAAAAAAATAAATGATTACTTTTGATTACAAATTCCCATTGAGGGCGATAAAAGTTATCTTGTTGTTTTTATTATTTAAATTCTATGCTCAAAGTTTTCAGACACTCTTGTAAAAAAATCAATTTTATCATAGAATTTATGTGTAAAATCATAAATGAGGTGCCCTATGGAAACAAGAAATGCTCTATCCAATTTAAAAAATCGTTATAAAGCTGTGCTAAGAAAATGCCATATTTTGAACACTTTTGGTTCACTCACTCTCTTTTCACTTCTTTCACTTTCAGCAGGAGTAGTTACACCTAATCTTGCTCTTGCCTCTTTGAATGACGCACTTCTTTCACCTGAAGAAACACATTCTTATACTCTTAATCAAGATGAAATTATCAGCTCTGATCTGCCTTCAATAGGTGGATTGAATTTTAGCATTATAGGCAATAAATTTTCTATCAGCTCGCAAAGCGAAAATAGTGGAATAAGCATTGCACAAGGCCAATCTTTGACAGTTTCTGATATTTCAAATTGGTCTGGTTTTTACAATCATTCAAGTGGTGGCGTATTTAATAATAATGGCACAATATATTTAAATTCTTCACTCTTTTCTAATAATCACGCAAGAGCTGGTGCTGGTGTTCTCTACAATTCAGGCATAGCAAATATTTCTTTTTCTACATTTAATGACAATTATGCAGCAGGTTCATACGGTTATACATATGCCGGTGCAATTTACAATACAGGCACTTTAGATATTTTGGATTCTGCCTTCAATAATAATATTGGCTCACAAGGCGGTGCTATTTATAATACTGCACATCTTAATGTAGAAAGAAGTACTTTTACAGAAAATAAATCTCAGCACGGCAGTGCTATTGCTAATGAAACAAATGGTGTGCTCACAGTTACAGATTCTACTTTCACAAATAATAGCAGAAGAGAAGATAACGCTCTTTCTGGTTATGCCTATGGCACAATTTCTAATAAAGGCACAGCAACAATCACAAATTCTACCTTTACAGGCAATGAAATGGGTGCAGGTGGTGCTCTTTACAATACAGGCACAATGACTGTGCGTGATTCTACTTTCAGAAATAATACTTCAAGAACTGGTGGTGCTATTGCAACTGATGGTTATGCAAGTACTCTTAATATTTATAATTCAACCTTTGATGCCAATAGTGGTGGCTTCAATGGTTCTGCAGCAATAAGAAGCACTAATAGTAATGTATTTATTTATGATTCAGTATTTGAAAATCATTATGAAGTGAACACAAACTTAGTATCAGGCGACTCTTATTACGATAGAGAAAATGGCGGTGTTATCTACCATTACGATCCAGGTTATGCACGTGATGAAGAAGGCAATATCATTGGTTTTCTCGATACTCCTGGTATTTTGTATATAGAAGACAGTATTTTTAGAAATAATACAGTTGGTCGTGGCGGTGGTGCTATTTATTCAGCTGGGCAAACTGTTTTAGAAAATGTGACTTTTGAAAATAACCATTCAGATCTCACACATGGCCCTGCAGGAACAGCCGGTGCTTTCTATAACTACAATAGATTAGGCTACTTCTTTGACGACAAAAATTCTGTTATCAGAAATTCTGTTTTCAAATACAATTCAGCTTACTCAGCTGGTGCTATCTACCATGCTATAGGCACATTAGAAGTGTATGATACTTTATTTGATGGTAACAAAGGTATTGATAGAGGTATTGCTGGTGCTTATTATGGCTCTGCAAACTCAACTTCACTTATTTATAATACTGATTTTATCAATAACTATTCTGGGCTTGGCGCTGCTATAGGTTCTGGACGTGCGCATATAGAAGTGTATGATTCTTATTTTGAAAACAATGTTGCGGAATATACAGGCAGTGCTATACATATGAGGCACACTGATCCAGCAGAAAATGAAGAAGTGCAAGTAGGCACACTTATAGTTGATAATAGTATCTTTAAAAATAATAGCGCTCTTACAGGTACAGTTTATCTTGAAAGAGAGATTAAATCAGAATTTACAAATGTTGATTTTCTTGAAAACGAGGGCGGTGGTATAATCAACTACGGCATAAGCACAGTATCTGATTCTTTATTTAGCAAAAATTATGGTAATGCTGCTATTGGTAACAGAAGTGATGGCATTGTTACTATTTCAAATTCCACTTTTGAATACGGCAACAGTGCTTCTGTGAGCAATTCAGGTTATATGGAAATATACGATTCTGAATTTATTGGAAATATTGTCAGCCTACCTGAACAAAATTATGTCTATTCAGGTGCTTTTAACAATGTGCAAGACGGTACAGGTGCTGTTGTCAAAAACACTGTATTCTTGAATAATATCACACAACATAGCGATGCTTTACAGCAATATCAAGGCGGTGCTCTTTATTCAAGAGCTGATTTAGATATTGTTGCTGATGGCGGAGATGTGCTTTTTTCAGGAAACCTTAGCAATGAAAATCCAAATGCAATGGTAAGTTCTAATGCAAGTTTAAATTTCTATGCAGGTGATTTATCTTCCTTTGTTGTAAACGATTCTATTCTTCTTCGTGTAGACTCTGTACTTAATATTAATAATACTGCAAATACAAAGAATTACGCAACAAATGGTACTGTTGAAATAAATGATCGTGTTTTTGGGCAGGGTTCATATTTAGACAGATTTGATGTAAACCTTTATGATGGCATTTTGAAGCTTGGCACTGCAACAACAATGTATGACATTGATGCAGATGGCACAGCAGAAAGTGAAATCACCTCTTCAGGTACATTTGCTTCAAATATCAATTTAAATGTTTATGGTGGA
>CAYJHN010000093.1:0-7546 GCA_964369985.1 uncultured Desulfovibrionaceae bacterium
AACAACATCTTCAGCTCCAGCTTCAAGTGCTGCTTCCATAATAACATCTTCAGAATATTTGCTCTTGTCAATCAAGATAACACCTTTTCTGTCAAACATCCAAGAAACTGATCCACTTTCACCTAAGTTGCCACCAGCTCTTGAGAAAAGATGACGTACTTCTGATACAGTTCTGTTTTTATTGTCAGTTGCAGTTTCAACAATAAAGGCTATGCCAGATGGGCCATAACCTTCGTAATTTAATTCAAATAATTCACCACCAGCTTCAGCACCAGTGCCTTTTCTGATTGCAGTTTCAATCTTGTCTTTAGGAAGGTTAATCGCTTTTGCAGCCGCAATAGCAGCACGAAGACGTGAGTTGCCAGCTGGATCTCCGCCGCCTTTTGCTGCGATAATAATTTCTTTTGCAGCCTTTGTAAACATTGCACCACGTTTTGCGTCTTGTCTACCTTTACGGTGTTGAATATTAGCCCATTTACTATGTCCAGCCATAAAAACTCCTCAAAAATAATTGTATACTATTTAATTAAATATCTAGTTAATTTTTGGCAAAATAACAAGAATGGCAAAAAGGGTCAACTTAATTTTAAAGTGATTCTTTTTTTGTCTCCGACGGCCAAAGGAAATAATTTCCTTTGGAAACCTTAGTATTGAGCGGTTAAGATAAAAAGTTTTGGCTAAAGCATTAGTTTAATTTTTTTTATTTGCGAAAAAGTTTTAAGCTACGCTTAAATACTGTTTCGCTTTAAAAATATGAGTAATGTTTAAAAGTCAATCCTACCTGTATATACAATTTAATCAACATCTTCACTTCGTTCAGATGTCGTATAATAGCTGTTTAGGTAAAAAGAAACACCATGTGAACAAAGTGAACATGGAGGCTTGCATATTGTTCGCAGAGAGTTTTATATAAATGACTAAGCTTTAAATTTTAAAGCGGAAAAGTATTTATGAGCGAAGCTCATATAACTTTTCCGCAAATAAAAATAAAAAATAATCTTCTCTAACCAGAACCTATAATCTCAACCGCTCACTATTCAGGGTTTCCAAAGGGCGGTAGTCCTTTGGTCGCCGAAGGCAAAAAAACAAGAATAAAAATAAAAAAATAATTGCTTACATGCTGTTGTTAGATTTTTTTCCAACACCTTCAATACGTGCTTCAACTGCAGCTCTATTTGGGTGTATATCAAGGGCTTGTAGGAAACATTTTCTTGCATCTTCGTAATATCTATCTTGTTCGTATATGCCGCCTTTGATGAGCAGGGCGTGAGCTCTTTGTTCGTCCGAGGAATTATTTTGTGCGAGTAAGATATCAACATATTGATTAGCGTATTTTGTATTATCATTAAAATAATATAGATTTACAAGTGCGAGCACGCTTTCACATTCGTCGTAAGACAATTCGCTTTTTGCGTTGAAAACAGGTGGTAAAGTTAATTTTATGAATTTTTCAGCTACTTCGTATTCACCTATCGCAATAGCACTTTCGCCTATAGATGTGCAAATTTCATTTTTTTCTTTTTTTGGAATATAGAACATACTTATAAGTATTTCTGCATTTTTAATAGCTTCTTGATGCTGAGCAAAAAGTTGATGCGTTTGTACTAATTCTTTATATATGTATTCTTGATGTTCTTTTGAAGTAAATTTATCTTTTGCTTTATTGAGTATATCAATATTTAAATGTGTTTTATTTAATTTTTTATTTGCGTAAATGAGAGTAGTGAAAGCCTGCCAATGAGCATACACTGAACTTTGTGTGCTTAATAACTCGGTTGAAAGTCTGGCTTTTTTTTCCCATTCGCTTTCGATTTTTGTTGTGTTGATTACAACAGGCAGTTCGATATGTGCGTCATTGATAGAAAGAGAAAAGGCGAGAAAGAGAATAATCAGTAAGGTAAAAAAAGTAAGTTTAATTTTCATAATTTTATAATAACCAATTGAATTTTAAACACCATATAGAGATTAGTTCTACTTGGCAAGTTTTTAAAATTTCAGTAAAAATATTTTTAGTTTAATCATTTCTAAAAGAGATATATTTAGAATATTTAATATATAATTTACACTTAAGTTTTGAAAAAAATATAAACTTAGTTTAACCAGCCAGCTTGTGTGGCCCAAATAAGTTCTGCAGTAAAAAGTTCTGGAGAGTGTGAGATTATTGATTCAAGTTCTTGAATATGTATAAACATGATATCAGAAGTGTTTTTATAAAGAAATGAAAGCCTTTCTTCATGAAGTGAGAGTTTTGCAGTAGTAAAAATACATGCCAATAAGCGAGCTTCGTTAGCGTTAACATATGGAATAAGAGTGAGTTCCTTTAGCGAATCTGCATAAATATGTAATTGAGATGACATTGCTCTAAGAGCTGCTTCTTCGTAGGATTCACCAGCATACACATCTGAATATATAGAAATATCCCATAATGCTTGAGGACTTTTTTTAGATTTATATTTTCTGAGAAGTATTTGATTTTTTTTGTTTTTGATTGTTATCAGGGCAATTTTTCTTGTAAGATTTTTCTTGATACTTTCAGATAAAGGCATGTATACTATGGCTTGTCCAGAGTTGTCTAATATTTCAACTAATGGATCATCTGAAATATTCTTTTTCTTTTGAGGTTTTCTTTTCATGAATACAAAATCCTATACTATTGAAGTAATAAATTTATCTAAGGACAATTTGCTTAGACAAATATGTGAAATAGAAGAAGAATGCTTTTCTACTTCATGGGATTATACACAATTTATAAAAGCATTAGAAAGTAATACAATGCTTATTTTTGCTTTACTTGAAAACATAGCTGTTTCTACTAACACTACGAACTTAATAAAAAATAGGGTATGCTCTTACCTTGTTTTACAATGTATACCATCTGTTAAAAATTTGGAAGAGGGTGAAATTGAAGTTATTAATATTGCTACAACAAATGAATTTCGCAGAAAAGGGCATGCACAAAGACTTTTAGAATATGCAATAGAGTATGCAAAAGAGCAGAAAGTAGATAAAATATTTTTAGATGTTAGAGAGAGTAATTATTCAGCTTTAGCATTGTATAATAAACTCTTGTTTAAGGAAGTAGGCAGAAGAAAAAAATATTATACTACAAAGCTAGGCAAAGAAGACGCAATTTTAATGACTTATTTTATAGAATAATTTTTGATATTTTTTTGTAGATAATTGATTTGTATCAATCTGTAATTATGAATTTAATTGTAAGTATTATTGAAGTAAAGCATTAAATAAAATATCTAGTTGCTGAGAAATCAATTAGAAAAAATAAATTTAATAAGAAATAAAAAAGATACGCGACTAATTTTGTTGCGTATCTTTTATTTTTTAATAATGACAATACTTTATACTTAAAATAAGATTTTAAATAAATTTAAGCAAAAGTTGAATGCAAGCACAACTATAAAAGGTTAATACTTAAGAAAATAGATATTAGAATCTTAACCTAATTGTTTTACTCTTTCAGTTGGACTTATAATATCAGTTAAGCGAACACCAAATTTTTCGTTAATAACAACAGCCTCACCTCTAGCGATGAGTTTGCCATTAACAAAAATTTCTAATGGTTCGCCGGCTAATTTATTAAGTTCAACAACAGAACCTTGTCCTAGCTGTAAAAGTTCATTGATAAGCAATCTAGTTCTACCTAATTCAGCAGAAACATCAAGAGGGATATCAAGAATAAAGTCTAATTCATGCTTTTTATCATCGTCTTTTGGAGCCTTTGCTACTTCTGTCATGTCAGCAAAGTTTGCTTCAGTCGCACTCTGATAAAGAGAGTCTTTTTTCTCGCTAGCAACTTCATCCATTTCAGTTTCAGCAAGAGCAGCAGCCCAGTCAGCTGCAAGATCTTCTTCACTTTCGCCAGCAGCATCGCCAGTAGCATCTGTAGTAGCAGAATCACCTGCACCAGATTCTTCTAAAGCAGCAGCCCATTCATCAGCAAGAGCATCTTGGTCTAAATCATTCTCGTCAGCCATGGTATCTTCCTTTTATTTTTTTATTGTACTACAAAATCAGTAAAGTAAACTTGAATTACACGCGGTGTTTGTAAAATTTGATTTATTCTTGATGCAATTTCATTTTTAATTGCAATTTTTCCTGTTGTTGTAGAAAGTTGTGAATAAGATTTACTTGAAAGCAATATAATTATCGCATCTCTTATTCTTGCTCTTTGTCTTTCAACTTCCTTTGCTGCATCGGCATTAACTAGTTCAATGTCTATACCAACTTTTAGATATTTAGATGTGCCAGTATCTGATAGGTTTACAGTAAGTGGAGGTAAACTAAAGAGACTTGTAGGAGATGTTTGCGCTGTAGCACTTGAACCTTGTTCAGCCTCATTTGTTTCTGCACTACTTTCTCCATTTTCGCTTGCTTCTTCATTTTCAGAACTTTCTTCGCTACTGCCTAAAATAGAGTCTAATATTGTAGGATCATTAGATATAAACCAGTACGCTCCGCCGCCTAAACCACCGAGTAAAAGCACAAGAGAGAGTAGAATAACTATCTTTTTTAATTTAGATTTTTTTGGCTGTGCGCTGCCTTCTGGTAGTGGTGGTGTTTCCGCCATAAACAATCCTTATAATTTTTTGATAAGAAATTTAAAGTTTTTAGAAAGAAAAAGTTTTATATATTTATAATATAATAAATTCTTTATTAAATTTTATCAAGAAAAAAATTATTCTTATAATTTTACTCTTTCTTAACTAGGTCTATTTGAAGTTACTTTTTTTATTTGTTTCTGCACACTGTGCCCTTGTGAATGAAAACTCACTTTTGCTTGCTTTTTTTGCTTGCTAAAGTCTTTGTTTGCAAGGCTCAAACTATTCTTAGATAATTAATACTCTCTTTCACCAAATAAATCTGTGCCAATTCTCAAAAATGTTGCTCCTTCATAAATAGCTTCTTCATAATCAGATGATGTACCCATTGAAAGATGAGGTAATGTAAGAGAAAATTCTTTTTCAATAGCATTTTTTAGTTCATACATTTTTGAAAAATATTTTCTGTTTTCACCTTCTTTTCTTTGAAAAGGAGGTAAGCACATAAAGCCTTTTAACAAAAAATTATCTAAAGATAATATTTTTTCTACAAGTTTCGAACAATTTTCAGGAGATACACCTGCCTTTTGACTTTCATCAGCAATATTTACTTCAATCAAAATCTTTTGTTTTATTGATTTTTTTTCTAACACTTTATTGATTGCTAATAAAAGTTTTTCAGAGTCAATTGTATGTAAATATGAATAGTTATCACATGCATCTTTTGCTTTATTTGTTTGTATATGACCTATGCTGTGCCAAGATAAAGAATCGTAAATATTTTTGTCTAAGATTTCTTCTAATTCTTTTCTTTTTTCCTTTGCTTCTTTTAAGTAATTTTCAGCAAAATCTTTTTGTCCTAGTAGGGCAAGCTTAGCAACAGAATCAGCAGAATGGTATTTTGATACAGCTAAGAGAGTGATTTCATCTCTTTTTCTCATTGCTTTTTGGCATACTAATTCAATATTTTCTTGAACTTTTGCATAGTTGTCAGCTATTGACATCATCTATTCCTCGTCAACACCTTGTTTTTATACAAAGATTAAAGGATTAATAGAATTATAGCTAATATACATCAGATATATATTAGCTATAAAGTTTATATTTTTTAATATATATCTACTATATATTAAATACGTCAGATTCGCGTAAAAAATTAGGGTCGTCAAGCCAATTTTCTTTTACTTTTACCCAAATTTCTAAATGTATTTTTTTACCAAGTAAATCTTGAATATCTTTACGAGCTAAAGTACCGATTTCTTTGATAGTTGCACCTTGCTTACCAATAACCATTGCTTTATGCGCAGGGCGCGCCACATAAATAATTGCATGAACTATTGTACGGTTAGTTTTAAAATCTTCGTCCCACTGTTCTATATCAACAGCTGTTGAATAAGGAACTTCTTGATGTAGACGATCAAAAACTTTTTCTCTTATCATTTCTGCTGCTAAGAAACGCATTGGAGCTGTTGAAATTTGATCTTCAGGGAATTCTGCTTCTTTTTCAGGTAAACGTGAAAGAAGAAGATTTTTAAGCATTGAAACGCCATCTCTTTGAAGAGCAGACATTGGAAACACTTCAGCATTTGGGAAAAGTTCGTTGATTCTTTCAATTAAAACAAGCATACGAGCTTTGTCGTGGTATAAATCAACTTTGTTTAAAACAATAATTGTTGGTTTTTCACCAGATCTGATAATATCAGCTACTGGAAGGATATCGCGTTCTAAAAAGTCAGGTTTATTGATATAAAGATGCGAATCAAGCATTAAAATTGCAGCGTCTGCCTGACTAATGCTTTGAAAAATAGCGTCACGCATCATCTTGCCTAATTGGCCACGCATTTGGGCTCTATTGTGGTGTAAACCTGGTGTATCCATGAAGATTATTTGACTTTTTTCGTCTGTAAGGATACCTACAATTTGATTTCTTGTAGTATTAGGTTTTTGGGTAACAATACTTAATTTTTGCCCAAGTAATGAATTCATTAAAGTAGATTTGCCTGCATTTGGCGGTCCCATTAAGGCTACCCAGCCACAGCGATGTGCATTATGTTGGTCTGACATGGATTCTCCCGAATCGTTAAAGGTGGTCTATTCAATATTGAATACAAAAAAACTTGACTATAAATGCCATAAAATTAGCTTATAGTCAAGTTTTAACTATCTGCGTAAAAAAATTATTTATTTCTGGTTAACAAAGAACTTACTATGTAAAAACTCAATCCAGCAATGCAAAGTGATGGTACTATTGCGTTGATTTTATATGGCAAAACAGGATTTAGAGTAAAAAAGATATAGCTAGTTAATCCTAATAATATAGATATGAGGGCGCCTTTTGCTTCGGCTTTTTTCCAATAAAGGCCATATATAAAAGGAAAAAGAAAAACTGCTTCTAATCCACCAAATGCAAAAAGATTTATCCATACAAGTAAATCAGGTGGATTCATAGCTGCTAAAAAAACGCAAAGTCCTAGAATAAAGGTAATAATAAATGATGAAATTTTAAGTTTTTCTACTTGCATTTTTGAAATATCATTCTTTAATACAAAATGAATATACAAATCTTTTACAATGGCAGCAGAGGCAAGCAAGAGCATTGTGTCAACAGTAGACATAATAGCTGCTAGAGGGCCAGCAATAAATACACCTGCCCAAAAAGGTGAAAAAAGTTCGAGGGTTAGTGTTGGTATTATCAAATCTCCTGATTTTAAATCTGGAAAAATCACTCTACCAAAAGCACCTGCTAAATGTAAGGCAAGTAAGAGAAAGCCAATAATAATTGTACCTATTAGCATAGCTTGCTTTAATGATTTTGTGTCTTTATAGGCCATACATTTCTGTACTGTTTGTGGCAAACCTAATATTCCAATGCCTACCAACACCCAAAATGAAAGCATCATTGGAATCGGAATAGCATTGTTTGGTCCATAAGGAGTTATAAGGCCAGGATCAATTTCTTTGAGCGACATGACAGCATTTTCCACTCCATT
>CAYJHN010000094.1:0-3659 GCA_964369985.1 uncultured Desulfovibrionaceae bacterium
ACATAGTTTATCCTTATTTTTTTTACAGAAAATTTTTATTGTATAAATTATTAATTGATTAGTAGGAATAATAGAAAATTTTAAATTTTCCTGCTAAAACTCAAGCTTAGAACCAACACCAAAGTCAGTATTATGCAGTAAAATATCCACTCGAGCATTCTCTTTATATAAGGGATATATTTCATGCATAAAAATATTTAACACTGAACTATCTGGCTTTATAGGCATTGTATTTTCTTGCATAAGATTTATGCACACTCTTTTAAAGTGCTTTAAAGCAATTTCGATATCAAGAAGCATGCTTTCTTTTGTTTGCCCTGAAATACCTTGCAACAAACAACATTCGTCAAAATTTCAGCAGCATTATCTGATTTTATGCCTTTTTTTAATATATTTTCACGCAAGTTCACATCAAAGCTTTCAACGCCAATCTTTATTGTGACTTTAATGCCAAATTGCTTATAATATTTTCTTATAGCAATAGTTTTTTCTTTTTGCAAATAATGCGATTCAAAAATTAGCTCATCAATACATTTTTCTTTGCATATTTTTGCTATTTCTTCTTGCGTTTTTATTGGCAATTCATTGAATGAACCAGAATTAATAATTTCTAGTTTCTTGTAAACACCTGTAACCTTAGCTAATTCTCGCGAATTTAATGCTATATTTTCATCTTCATCTAAAGAAAAATCAAAATGATAGTCACAAAATGTACATTTCTTCCAAAAACAGCCCCTCCCCCTTAAAAGAAGGATTTCCCGCCTGTTTTTTTCCTTGATGACTGAATATCTATTCAATTCATCTTTTTTTAAATGCTCTAACATATTTCTCCTAAAAATAAGAGAAAGTACAAAAGTACTCCCTAGTTTTGTTTATAGACAGGATGGTCTCGAACTGTCTTTAGTATCTTTTTACTTTTCAGCAAAGTGAATGGGATTAGACGGTATTTTTTATTTTTTTGCAAGTTTTTTCTTCGTGTGATTTTTAAGAAGACTTGAGAGGGGGAAACCTTGTCTTTTGTTCACAAAAGCATGGTTTCCCCCTCTAGAAACAAATTACCCCAAAAGCCTTTTCTTGACTGTTTCATCTATTTTTAATACTATTTGAAACATACATTATATTAAACACAAGGAAACCACATGGACGACAAAATAGAATATCGCTCCTTTATTGCCTTTCTTTTATTTGTAAGCGTTGTATTTATTATGCTTATGATGCCTTTTTTCACAGCCATATTTTGGGCAATAGCTCTTTCTATTGTTTTTATGCCAATGCATCAAAGAATTTTGAAAAAAATTCATAATAAAAATCTTGCTGCTTTATTAACCATTGCTTTTGCAAGTGTGATGGTTGTTTTTCCTCTTGTTTGGGTTTTACAATTAATTCTTCAAGAAGGTCTTGATTTTTATAATTTTTTGCAATCAGGAAAAGTAAATTTTGCTGAATATTTTGACGCAGTAAGAACAAACTTTCCTTACCTTGCTGAAATAATAGAAAAAGCAGGTGTAGACCCAGATGAACTGAGAGAACAAATCAAAGATTTTGTTATAAAAGTAAGTACTTTATTTGCTCAATATTCCGCACAAATAGGACAAAACCTTTTAGATGGCATTGCCACACTTGGCCTTTTGCTCTATATTTCCTTTTTCATTTTAACAGACAATCAAAAACTCATACATTACTTACACTTAGCTCTCCCTTTAGGCGACACTAGAGAAGCTCTTTTCTTTGATAAATTTGCCACTGTAACACGTGCTACAATTAAAGGTAGCCTTGCAGTAGCTGTTGCACAAGGTGCTTTAGGCGGTATGATTTTTGCCTTTTTAGATATTAAGGGAGCTGTATTGTGGGGCTCAGTGATGATTATTTTTTCACTTATTCCACTTGTTGGCTCGGCTTTGATTTGGCTGCCAGTTGCAATCTACCTACTTGCAACAAATGAAGTAACTTCTGGCATTATATTGATTGTATTTGGCGTTGTTGTTATTGGACTTGTTGATAATGTGCTTAGGCCAATCTTGGTTGGCAAGGACACAAAATTGCCTGACTACCTTGTTTTGCTTTCAACACTTGGTGGATTTACACTTTTTGGAATGAATGGTTTTGTTATGGGGCCACTTATAGCTACACTTTTTGTGACAACATGGGATATTTTTATTCAAGAGTTCAACAATGAAAAAGACTGTGTCATAAAAAATCTCACTAACACTGATGAATTATAGCATTTTATTCTTTGCTATCCTACTTACAAAAAAGGACTTACAAAATACATTGTAAGTCCTTTTTATTTATGATAATTTCTTGTAATTTATTTTATAAAATTTCTTGTAGATAGTGAAGTTCGTAGTCAAAAGCTTCTGCAACGCCTTTATAGTACACATTTCCACTATGCGTATTAATGCCTTTTGCAAGAGCCGCATCATCTTGGCAAGCTTTTTTCCAGCCCTTATCTGCAAGATCAAGCATATATTTCATTGTGGCATTTGTGAGAGCAAAGGTAGAAGTTCTTGCAACAGCGCCAGGCATATTGCCCACGCAATAATGCACAACATCGTGTTTGATAAAGGTTGGATTATCGTGGCTTGTTGGGCCGTTTGCAGCTGTTGTTTCAACTGCACCGCCTTGGTCGATAGCAACATCAACAATAACAGCACCTTTCTTCATACCTTTCACCATTTCTTCAGTGATAAGCTGCGGAGTAAGTGCACCAGGGATAAGCACAGAACCAACAACCACATCAGCATCAGCAACAGCCTGAGCAATATTCATTGAATTTGAGAAAAGAGTTTGCATTTTATTTTCATACACATCATCAATATAGCGTAATCTTTCGATATTTGTATCTAAAATTGTGACTTTTGCACCCATACCCATAGCAACTTTAGCCGAGGCAATACCAACAATGCCCGCACCAACAATAACTACATGTGCAGCTGGAACGCCAGCAACTCCGCCCATCAATACACCCATTCCGCCTTCGCGTTTTGTGAGTATTTGAGCCGCAACTTGCGTAGCCATTCGCCCTGCAACCTCTGACATAGGTGCTAATAAAGGAAGACTGCCATTTTGAAGTTGAACAGTTTCATAAGCAATACCAATAACTTTCTTGTCTAGCAAAGCCTTTGTGAGTTTTGGCTCAGCTGCTAAATGAAGATAAGTATACAAAACAAGATCTTCACGGAAAAAGCCATATTCACTTTCTAAAGGTTCTTTTACCTTGACAACCATCTCAGCAGACCACGCCTCAGCAGCTGTATCAACTAATTTTGCACCTGCTTTGATATAGTCTTCGTTTAAAATTCCAATAGCTGTTCCTGCGTCTTTTTGCACTAAAACACTATGACCATGATCGACTAAAGCTTTTACACCTGCTGGCGTCATACCAACACGGTATTCTTGGTTTTTTATTTCTTTTGGTACACCGATTAACATAAATACTCCTTTAAAATCAACTACATAAATCATTCAATAGTTGCTAGTTTTATTAATATGTATTCTGACCTAAAAAACTTGCTTTTTTAACTTCCCTACCCCCTCATTTGCCAGACATTATTTATCAATGCCTATGCATATAGTTTTACTAAATATTGTAATAATGTCTATCATTTTTTTAAAGTTTACAAATTTGTATTTTTTAAATTTTTTCTTTATTTTCTTTC
>CAYJHN010000094.1:3713-7528 GCA_964369985.1 uncultured Desulfovibrionaceae bacterium
TTATTATATATTTTATTCTTAAATTTTATTTATAAAACTTTTTTTGAATATTTTAATTGACTTTTATTTGTAAAATATTTACGATAAATCAATTACTATTTTTTAAGGACTATTCAGTGAATCCATTACAAGTTATTTCATCGCTTCATACTCTTATAGATATACAACAAGCTGTATTTTTATGGGGCTCGCCCGGCATAGGCAAAAGCCAAATTATTTCGCAAGTTGCAAAAGAAAAAAACTATAAACTCATAGACATACGAGCAGTATTGCTTGACCCTGTTGATTTGAGAGGCTTACCAAGAATCACACAAGATGGCCAAGCAAGTTGGTGCCCCCCTTCTTTTTTACCTAAAGAAGATAATAAGGAAAAAGGCATTATTTTTCTTGATGAATTAAATGCAGCACCGCCTTTAGTTCAAGCTGCTTGCTATCAATTAGTATTAGACAGATGCATTGGCGAATATGTTTTGCCTTCTGGCTGGACTGTAGTTGCAGCAGGCAATAACGAAAAAGACAGAGCCGTTACTCACAGAATGCCAACTGCACTTGCTAACAGAATGATTCACATAGACATGCAAACCTCGCTTGACGATTGGCTTATATGGGCAGAAAAGTCTTCAATTCGCAAAGAAATAATTGCTTTTTTACGCTTTCGTCCAAAGCTCTTACACGATTTTGACCCTCAATCTGCAAGCAAAGCTTTTGCTTCACCGCGTTCATGGGAATTTGTGTCTCGCATTTTAGATTCTAAACCAGATGAAAGTGTAGAATACGAGCTTTTTCAAGGCACTGTTGGCATGAGTGCTGCAACAGAATTTATTGGTTTTTTGAAAATTTGGCGTGATTTGCCAACTGTTCAAAGCATAATTTCATCGCCAGAAACAATTAATGTTCCTAGTGAACCTGCCACTCTCTATGCTCTAAGCGAGGCTTTAGGAGCAAAAACAAATAAGGAAAATATTGAAAAAATAGTCACTTATGCTTTGCGTATGCCCGTTGAATTTTCAGTATTATTACTTCGCACTGCTGTTTGTCAGGACGAAAGTCTTGTGCAAGAACCTGCCTTTCTTTCTTGGGCACAAAAAAATTCACATGTACTGATGTAAGATATGCATAGCAATAAAGATACTCTAGCAGAAGATAATTTTGAAACATTAGCTCTACAAAGCATGCAAAAAGCACGCTCTGAGCTTCTTTTCTCGCATCCTTTTTTTGGTTCTTTAGCTTTAAAACTCGAACTTAAAGCCGATCACGAATGTGAAAATCTTTGGACTGATGGCAAAACTCTTGCCTATAATCCTCATTTTATTTCTATTTTATCAAAAGAGCATATCATTGCTTCGCAAGCACATGAATTGCTGCATTTGGCTTGTAATCATCATATCAGAAGAAATGGCAGAGATATAAAACTTTGGAATAAGGCTTGTGATTATGCTATAAATAGCCTTCTTATAGAAGCTGGTTTTAAACTGCCTGAAAGCCTTTTAAAACACGATAAAGCCTACGATAATATGAGCGTTGATGAAATTTATACTGTATTACAGCGTTTATACGATCAAGATATTCACGGCGGTGCAGAAAGTGCACAAACAGCTGAACAAACTGATAAAAATGACGATTCTTCTTCAAGCGGAAGTCTTGATAATAATGCAAGTGAACTAAAAGAAGAAGATACTAAAAATAAAAAGCAAAGCGAAGAAAACAAGGACGAGAACAAAGAAGAACAAAGTCTTGAAAAAAATAATGCGACAAGCGAAGGGCAAAACAATACAAATAATTCGCAAAGTCAAAGCGTGCAGGCTTCTTTTTTTGGAGAAATAAAGGATCATCCCCTTCTTTCAGAAGAGAGCAATGAAAGCATGCAAAAAGCTGAGCAAGAGTCGCTTATCCAGCTCACGCAAGCTATGCAAAGCTCGCAAAATCAAGGCGATATACCCCTAGGATTATTGCGATTATATAAAAGCAGAATACAGCCCCAACTCGATTGGCAAAGTTTACTTCAAAGATTTATCGAAAATTGCAATGACGGCGACTATACTTGGTCAACGCCAAATAAGCGATATATTTCGCAAGATATTTACTTACCCTCTCGCAAAGAACCACGCATACAAGTTATGGCACTTGCTATTGACGCTTCAGGTTCTGTTGACGATGTTCTTCTTTCAAAATTCTGCACCGAACTTGAAAGCATTTTAGAAGCTTACGACACTAGTCTTTTTATTATGTATCACGACACAAAGGTGCAAAAACACGAAAACTACACAAGAGCTGACAGACCGCTCAAACTCTTTGCACAAGGCGGCGGCGGAACTTCTTATAAAGATATTCCACTGTATCTTGAAAAAGAAGATATTCACCCCTCTTGCCTTTTGTGGTTCACTGATTTTGAATGTACGCTTTTTCCAGAAGAACCATCTTATCCCGTACTTTGGATTTCAACAAATAAATCAAAACAAGAATTGCCTTTTGGTGATATTATCTATTTGAAATAATAGATATAAATAAAGGAGACAAAAATGAAAATAGAATGGAGCATAAAAAAAGAAAGAGGAAACCTTCGCCCTATTTTAACCTATTGTTTTACTGTAGATAAATTTGAAAGAGCACTTGCCCTGCCTCCTGTTCTCATACATTCAAGCATACCTGAACCAATTGAATCTTGGCGAGAATATTGCTACCCAAATGTAGACGAAAGAAGTGAAAAGCCAATATATAAAGACTGTTATAGACTTGAAATTGTTTCGCATAAAGGTAAATTATGGGAACAAAAACTCCGCCTACCATGGCGAGCAGACAATAATTACCCTGAAATAGAAGAATCTTTCAATGCACTTAGATTGGCTTTTGAAGAGGAATTGCAAAGAGCAAACACTTCCTTGCCTATGAATGAATCTTCATTTTTAAATATCACTGACAAAGCAACAATGGAAATTGCTCCTTCTGTTTTGGCAGAAAAATTTCTTCATTTTGCAAAAAATGAAAAAAGAATAGCTTAATTTTTTTAGAGCTAAAGTTAGCCACAACTAACTACAAACATTAACCTTATAAATCTAAGAAAGGAAAAAAACATGATCACACGTTTTGGAACTGCAAAAGTTATGGTTTTACAAGAAGTAATAGAAAACGAACAAACATACTTACTTGCAATCGACCAACGAGGCCTCTACCTCACACAAAGTAAATATTTAGATAAAAATATCTCAGATCCTAATAGAGTTTCTTCACGCAAACCAATGGAAGAAAGATTAAAGGCTTTAGACATTGACTTCAAAAAAATGTTTGAAGAAAACAAACACCTTATACCAACATTACCAAAAGAAGTTGTAGCAAAAGTTAACCCATTAAAAGCTTCTAAACGTAGTATGAAAAAATAAAATATTCTAAATAATTTTAGATAAAATAAGGGCAGGAAATTTATATTTTCTGCTCTTATTTTTTGTCATATAAAAAACTTTCTGAATAAAATAAGAAATGAAAAATCTTCTTTTTTACATTTTATGATAAATACTTTTCAAGACAAACAAGCTTCACATCTGCAATTCCATTAAAAGCACATGAAATAACACCAACTTGCTTGTAATTCCATTTTTCATAAAGTTTTTGAGCACTTATATTTATCAAATTTGTATCAATGCGTAAATAAGGGCATGCATTTTTTAACGCGTATTCTTCGTAAAATTCTAAAAATTTTCTTCCATAGCCTTTTCCTGCATGTTTAGGATGTATGACAAGAGTATGCATAACCATCACTTTATCAGGATCTGCATCATATTGCCAATGAGCTTGTGCATATTCCTTGCATTGTTCTTTAT
>CAYJHN010000095.1:0-2790 GCA_964369985.1 uncultured Desulfovibrionaceae bacterium
AACGATTACGCATGAATATTTTCATATAATACAAAATGCTCATACAAGCATTAAAAATCTATGGTATTTAGAAGGTTTAGCTCGTTGGTCTGAAGATGTTTTGAATAAAAAAGATTATAAAAGACATCCAAATTGGGATTATTATAAACTTTTAAAAAATAAAGATATTTTAAATCATATTCATTCACTCTCATACGATGGCGGCAAATTCTTTTGGATACCTTTAACTATTCAACTTACAAAAGAAGATTCGTATAGTATTGATAAAAATGATCTTGTGCTTCGTATAAAGTATTCAGACGGCACACCAGTTATTCAAGACAGAAAATTTTATGGTGCACAATTTGTAAAAAACTTTCTAGAAGAACTTTCAAAAATGGATAAGAAAATCCTTGAAAAACACAATATTAAGTGGAATGAACTTACTACACACCATATAAGAAACAATCCTTATATCATGCGTGCTATTGAACTTGCCATCAAAGAAACAAAAACAGAGAAACAAGAAAATCTTTTGCTTAGTGATAGTGAGTAAAGACATTTTATAAGCTCTATATTTAACACATTAAAAAAAAAGCTCTTGTTTTAAAAAACAAGAGCTTTTTTTAAAGCCTCCCTCTTAGAGCATTTTTCAATAAAATTGCTCTAAGAGATAAAGAGGTTTTTTATTTGTATACTTATTTCAATCTTAGATCTTGATTTCGTC
The DNA here is from genome assembly GCA_964369985.1 of uncultured Desulfovibrionaceae bacterium. Classification (GTDB taxonomy): domain Bacteria; phylum Desulfobacterota; class Desulfovibrionia; order Desulfovibrionales; family Desulfovibrionaceae; genus CAYJAZ01. Next base: position 707 of record CAYJHN010000095.1, read on the forward strand.
ATCAAAATTGAAATCGTTTTTGTCTAAGCTTAATCCAGCATTTTGATTTTGAACAACAATAGTAAACATATCTTCGCTATTTGTTGCATTTTCATCAGTTTTAATAATGATAGAATCATTTTTTACTTCAACAAAATAACCTTTACCTTCAAAAGCAGTTAAGTCTATTTTATCACCTTCTTCAAAGTCAACTATAGTATCAACTCCGCCCTTTTCAAAACTATTCTCATCAAAGATAAAAATATCTTCACCTAAACCACCAGAGAGTATATCGTTTCCAGCACCGCCGTTGATTGTGTCATTTCCACTGCCGCCAATAATAATATCATCACCTAAACCGCCGTAAAGAGAATCATTACCACCTAAGCCTAGAAGAATGTCATTACCAATGCCACCAATAATGTCATCGTTTCCATCGCTTTCTTTTTCTAGTGAGTCAGAAACAAGCATCAATTTAGTTAATTGTTCGTTATCAACTAAGCCATTCTCGTCTCTTACGCTTTCAACTAAATTATTGATCTTAACTTTTACTTCAGCAGCAAAGTTATCTTGATTATCATCTTTCTCAGGAACTAAATTATCGTATTTAAAGTCATCAGCTGTAATTTCGGTATTACCATTTATAGTGCCATCTGCATCTTGTAATGCCTTTGCAATTTCATGAAGGCTAATATAATCACCATCACCAATAAGCAAGTCGTCTCCGCCTTGACCAAAGATAAGATCATTATTACTACCGCCCACAAGTGCGTCACCATCGTCATCACTTGCATCTGCAAATATATCAATTTTGTCTTCAGCAATCAAATCTTGATAGTTACGAACATATTCAATAAGCATAGAATCACTAATTGCACTAGGCTCAACATTAATTTCTTTTGCTAAATACTCTCTTAATTTTTCAAGATCTGTATCGCCTAAAAGCACATCTTTACCACTTTCTGTAATACCAACATTAGTTTTTACACTAGAAGATGCATTACCTGCTTCTGGGCTAAAGATTTTATTTATATTTTCATCTAAAACAATTGTTGCATCTTTGTCTGAATCGTAACCATCAAGAATACTTTCTTTAGCGCCTGCTCCCATACCCACAGCGTGAATATTAGAAGATTTACCTGATTCCATAGATTCTTCTAATTGTTCAAAGGCTTTTTCACGATTTGTATAGTTATCGTTTGGATTACCATCAGTGAGAAGGAAAGCAACATTGTTATAGTCAGAATTTGATACAGTATCAAACCAGTCTGAAGCTTGGTCAAAACCATTTTTATAAGATGTGCCCCAGTGGAAACCAGCATCAGCATTAGACGAACTATAACCTTCAAGGAAGTTACCATCTGCATCTTGATTGTTTGTTAGAATAAGATCAAGTTGTTTATTGATATAGTCAGGATCTGAAATAAGTTTTTCAGTATCAATTTCTAAATATACCTTATACCCATCTTTGCCTTCTGTGCCACCTTGTGTATTTCCCCAGAATGTCGTAAGGAAGATATTCACCTTTCCACCAACAAGTCCAGCATTTGCGTGATCAACAAGTCCTGTATAGCCTTCATTTTCAGCTGTGTCTGGATTATCTTCAACACCAAAAATAAGATTTCTTATAGCTGTAACAGCTTGCTCAAGACGTGTATCTTCGCCTTTAATATCTCCGTGATAGTCGTGGAACATAGAGCCTGAGGTATCGAGCATAATAGCAATATTATAGTTTTCACCTGGTTCGATAACATTTGTTGTGCCAGCTAAACCAATGATTTTATCAGCACTTTCTTCAGTTGATTTTGACGCTGTGATAGTAAAATCTTCAACATCGCCATCTGCGTCTTTTACTTCAACTTTAACATTTGTATCTTTGCCATCTTCAACCTTAACTTCAACTGTCCATGTATCGTTGTCGTTATAGTTTTTGAAAACAGTACCATCACTTGTAGTGAGTGTTGTATTGCCTTTATCATCTGTGAGCACATTATCAGAAGAATCTGTCCATTTTCCATTTTCAAAAGTAAAGACATCATCGCCTATTTTAAGCTCTTTACCTTCACCATCATCTGCACCAAAGTCAATATTTACAAAAGTAGCTG
>CAYJHN010000095.1:2800-7317 GCA_964369985.1 uncultured Desulfovibrionaceae bacterium
TGTGCTCGTTGAAGTAGTAATATTTGGAACATCTACTGGTGTGTCGTCAGCAATATTTACAGTAACTTCTGAGCTAAGACTTCCATTTGTGCCATTAATTACCATCTCAAAGCTTGGAGAAGTATTTGCATTTGCTTCGTTATCATCAACAGGACTAGTAAGAGTATATTGGTATTTTACAATATAATCAGAGCCATTTTGCACAACATCAAGAATTGTCACTGTACCATTTGCTACATTTGCTGTGCCAGTCCAAATACCACTTGAATTTTTAGTGAAAATTGTGCCATCTACTTCAATAGAGGTAGGAAAACCAGTGTAAGCTAAAGAACCTTCATAGATAAGTTCGCTTGCATCATGATTTGTACCATTTTGTAAATGAGCTTCATCTACATTGATTTCAACCTTAACTACACCTTTAACAGTATGTGAAACTTCATCTCCATCACCATCAGTAAAGATTGTTTCTACATCAGATCTACCGCTTGCTTCATAAGAAACTTCCCAAGTATTTGTTGCTTTGCCATTACTGTCTATTTGTTGAGTATAGGTTACATCGCCAAGTTTAATAGTAAATCCACTTTGTGCATTGCCCTCTACTACAACACCATCTGCAAATGAACCACCGCTAATAGGTTTCCAAGTTGTGCCGTCCCACTCTACACCGAGTTTTACAGTAGCACCTTCTGAAATTACAATAGTAGAGCCTACAGCATCAGCACCGTGATTAAAGGTGATTAAAGCTTTAGCATAGCCATCATCTGTCATTTCTGCTGTAGTAGTCGATGGATCGTCGTCAATTTCAGGAGTAGTGTTATTTGATGCAGTAGTAACAACTGGCTCATCATCTTCTATATTTACAATAATCTGATTATTTCCATCTGGAACAAAGTTTTTAGGATTATCAACATCACCACTTACTATAGAATCGATATTAAAAATATCGCCATTCCATTTAAAGTTGTTTGAATCGTTTTCAACATTATCATTAATACCATCAGGAGCAGAATGTTCAACAGCTGAAGTTTGAGTATAAGTATATTTTACTGTATAATGGCCATCTGCTGTTTCAATAACTTCAAAAGTTAGGTTGCCGTGCTTTCCAGAAATAAAGTCTACTTTATCTCCTGCTTCATTATAAATTTGACCTGTTTCATCAATAGAATATTCACTCTTTACACCATCAACAGTTGTACTAAAGTTGATTTTTTGAAGCCCGTCAGAAACGATAAAAGAAAATGATTGTGTATCTGAGACAGGTTGTCTTTCACCTTCTTCAAGATTGCCATTTGTGAGAGCATCGTCATGCGTTCTGAGGTTAAATACTGGCCCTGTAAAAGAGTCTTTCACATTTACTGATGCTTTATCGCCATCGCCGTCTTCGTATTGTATTACAAAATCTGTATTACTTGCACTTGAGCCAGTAATAATTTTATAGGCACCTGTTTCAGTATTTACTACAATTTGAACCCAATCATGAGCACTCTTTGAATATTCATATGTCACTGTGCCATCATTATTATCTGTAATGCTAGGTTTGTTACCATTAATATCTAAAATAGTATATTCGCCATTTGTAGTGTCAGCACCTTCATTGAAGTAGTCAGAAGCATTATATTCTGCACTTTCTTTGCCAGCTTGCACATCAAGCAATACATTTTCAAAACCGCTTTCTACAGTAGGAATAGTATCTTTTACTGTTGCAGTAATAGAGCCTGTTTGCGTATCATTATCATTGCCTGTAGCTGTAATAGTAAAGTTTTCTGAAGCAGATAATCCGTCTAATCCACTTGCATCATGTTTTACAGATGGATCAGTTGTGTAAGTATAAGTTATTTTATTACCATTTATAGTAAAATTGAGTGTTCCGTATTTTCCATCAACTGTAGTTTTACTTGAATCTGCAAAACTTGGAAGGCCATTTTCATCAAAATTGATAATTATAGCTGAAGAACCTTCGCCAATAGTAATTGAACCAGATTTTCCTTCATAATTATTGAAGTCTATATCAAGTTCTTGAGAGGCTGTTGTTACACTACCCTCTACTTCTTCTACATTTCCTGCGTCAATTGTTGGAAGAACAGCCGGATTTACAGTGATTACTTCTTTTACTATTTCACTATCGCCATCAGTATCAGAAATAACAAATTCAAGTGTTATTTCAATAGAACTTGTAACATCATTTGGAATAAAGGTATATTCACCATTATTACCAAATTTTATTATACCGCCCTCAATAGCAATCTCTTGTCCTGAAACAATAGTTTCGCCACTCATTTTTACTTCAACATTATTGACTTTAATACTTGTTCCATCGTCACTCGTATCAAAATTAAGTTTTCCTGAAACTGTACCACCAGATTCAACACTTGCATTACCTGGAACATCAGTTCCATCTGCTAAATCTGCATTATCTGTGTATGTTCCTTTAGTTGCACTTGTAAGTGTGCTCGAAATGCTAGGGGCATCATCTATAATATCTATAGTGATTGTGCCTGTAGCAGTGTCTGCAAGAGAGGTATTGCCATCATTATCGCTTACACTAATTGAAAATTCGTCTTTCAAATCACCAACAGAATGGTCTTGTGCTTTAGTTTGCACATAAGTAAATTCGAAATTTCCAGTAGTATTATTGTAATTAATAGTGAATTTACCATAATCTGTAGTAATAAAATTATCACCAAGAGGCGCACCAGTGAGAGCATCAAAAGAGACAGATTCGCCATTTGGATGTGTAATAGTTACACTACCCCCATCACCATCTACAATATTACCTACTTCAAATGAACCTGAAACAGATCTTGGATTATTGTCATTATCTTCGTTTTTATCGTCTGGAGAATGTGTGCTATCATATGTTTGATGCTCAGAAGTATGAATTAAAAGTGTAGGCACATCGTTAGTATCAGCTTCAGGAGTTGCTACAGCAGCAAGAGGTGCAGCTAGTCCATCTTGTCCAAAATCACCTTGGAAATTTTGTCTACCATAGGCAGAACCACCATTTGTATTACCAAGAGCAGAAATACCGTCAGCAAGTTGATCGCCATTAGCAGCACCAAAACGCATACCATCGTTAGCAATAGCCGGTGCTGCAGCTGGGCCAGCTGCTGGCATTAATGAAGAATCAAGAGCTGCAAAAAAATCTTCACCGCTTACTTGGCCATCAGCAACTAAAAAATCAGGTATATTTTCAGATGAAAATGAAGCATAAAAATCTTCTAGAACAAGAGTTGAATCACTCTCTTCAAGATACACTTCTAAATTATCATCAACTCTTTCAAATAAAGCATCAGCTATATCAAAATCAAAATTGATTGAAGTTGTTGTATCAGTAACTGGTACAATTAATTGTTGTCCTTGTGTTGGTGCATTAAGCAATAATTCAGCCATTTTTTACCTCTCAAACAGATTTAAACAATAAGTTAAGAATAAATATAAAATATATTAATTTTAGATAGTATTATTTAACAAACTTATTGTTTTAAAAATTAAAGTTTTGTGAACAAAGAATTTTTTGTATTTATTTAAAAATAAGAAAATGTATTATTAAATAATTAACAAAAAAACACTGGTAGAATTTTGTAAGCAATTTGTCTTATATAAAAGATGCAAACTATTTACACCCACTATCGCCTTAGATACGTGAGTTTTAACGATACAGATATAATCATGTATCTTCAGAGCGCCAACACTCTTGCTTTTCTGTAAAAAACACAGAAAAACTAAATAAAAAATATAACAGCACTATTTTTTTGTCAAGCAATATAATTTAATAAAATTTAGTTTTTAGCCTTTTTCATCTCATTTTCTATCACTTAAATAAAGATTTAATGCAATTATAAAGATAAAGCCCTTGTTTCTATAAAAACAAGGGCTTTATTTCTAGCCTCTTTGTATAATTACAAAGAGGCCTTTATATCTTTATTTATTAGTTATTAGATCTTGAAGTCGTCGCCATCGTATTCAAAGTCGTCTTTATCAAGAGTAAATCCTTCTAATGGGCTTTGAACAACAATTGTGAATACATCATCATCAGAGCTTGCATCTTTATCTTCTTTGATAACAATAGAATCGTCTCTAACTTCGATAAAGTAGCCTTTGCCTTCAAATGCAGATAAATCAACTTTGTCACCGTCTTCAAAGTCAGTGATAGTATCAGAACCACCCTTTTCAAAGCTTGATAAGTCAAATACGAAGGTATCGTCACCAGCACCACCAGAAAGGATATCATTGCCAGCACCACCGTTGATAGTGTCGTTACCGCTACCACCAAAGATAATATCATCACCAGCGCCGCCGTAAATAACATCATTACCACCGCCAGCAAAGACAACATCATTACCTTCACCACCGTAGATTGTGTCAGCACCATCAGTATCTTGTTCAATGCTATTAGCAATTAATACAAGCTTCTCAAAGTTATCACTTTCAAGAGCTTCTTCTACTAAATCATTTACAAGATCAGCACTGTCATCAGCTGTGTTATTATCATTATCAGCATCTTCAACATTCTTTAA
>CAYJHN010000096.1:0-7282 GCA_964369985.1 uncultured Desulfovibrionaceae bacterium
GTTCATGGACGGCAATAAATGCTTTAGAGCAAGGGCAGGCTGTGAGTCTTATTGACTTAGCTGTGCAAGCAAGAATAGTGTCAAATTCTGATGAACTCAGGCAAAGGTATAGAAAGCAAAATGAAAGAGAAAAAGCATTAAAGAATCTTTCTTTTTCTTCAAATTCTTCAATTTCATTAATTATAGAAGAAGTTGAGTGGATAAGAAAAGCCTATTATCTCAGTAAAGCAATGGCTTATGCACAAGGTTTTGCGCTTATGCATAGTGCAAGTAAACTTTATAATTGGAATTTAGACTTAGCTTCAATTGCCTCTATTTTCAGAAAAGGCTGTATTATTCAAGCAGAATTACTTGAAGTTATCATGCAAAGTTTTGCTAAATCTACAAAAAATGAAAATCGCTTTGAGCATTTACTTTTAAATAATGATTGGCAAGAAATAGTTATAGATTATATGCCTTATTTACGAAAAACAGTGCTTGCCTTAGTAGAAAATGCAATACCAGCACCACTTATAAGTGCAAGTTTATGTTATCTTGACCAAATATCATCTCCTTTGCTTGGTGCAAACCTTATACAAGGGCAGAGAGATTTTTTTGGTGCACATACCTTTGAAAGAATAGATAAAGAAGGAGCAATGCACCATGAATGGCAACAATAAAACAAATCTTCTTCTTTTTGGTGCTACAGGTGATCTTGCATACCGTAAACTATTGCCAGCACTCTATAATCTTTATGTAAAAAATAGGCTTGATACTTGCGATCGTATAATAGCCATAGGTAGGCGTGATTATGAAATTAAAGAATATCTATCTATTATTAAAGACTGGATAGAAAAATTTGCGCGATTTGAAAAAAACAATGAAAAATTACTTTCTTTTTTCAAGCTTATTCACTATGTAAAGATGGATTTTACAAATGTAGACGAATATCAAAAACTTTTAAAAGAACTTGATAATACACAAAATGTAAATATTGCGTATTATGCTGTTGCTCCTAAATTTTTTGAAATTATAAGCAAAGGTTTAACTACATTAAAAAAATATGCTGAATTTCGCATTGTTATTGAAAAACCATTTGGTGAAAGTTTAACAAGAGCTGAAGAGCTAAATAAAGAACTTGAAAAGCAATACGGAGCTAAGAATATATACCGTATAGACCATTATCTAGGTAAGGAAGTTGTGCGTTCTATTTTGACAATTCGAGCTACTAATCCCATATTTATGCAAGCTTGGAATAAAGAATGTATAGAAAAAGTGTCTATTTCAGCTTTTGAAGAAGTAGGTGTAGGCTCTCGTGGTGATTATTACGACCAAGCAGGTGCAATGAAGGATATGCTACAAAATCACCTCTTACAGATTTTAAGTATAATTGCAATGGAATTACCAGATTCTCTAACAGATATTTCATCAATTGAAGCAAAACAAGAAGAATTACTTCACTTTCTTCGACCTATACAAAAGCTCGACATAAAAAAAGATTTAATATTAGCACAATACGAAGGATATACAAAAGAAGAAAAAGTTTCGCCATTATCAAAAACAGAAACTTACGTCAAATCAACTGTTTATCTTGATAATGATCGCTGGCAAGATGTGCCCTTTATTCTTACAACCGGTAAGAAAATGTCAACACGGCGTATGCAAGTTGTAGTTACATTTAAATCTATTAATAACGCACCTTCTAATGAATTAATTTTTGAAGTACAGCCAAGCGAGGGTGTAGTATTGTCTTTCAATATTAAAGAACCCGGTGAAAGTAATAAAACAATTCCTGTGCAAATGGAATTTTGTCAAAGTTGTAATATTGACTACAATAGCAACACGCCAGAAGCATATGAGCGTTTGATTGATGCCGTTATAAAAGGTGATAGAGCATGGTTTTCCACTTGGGGGCAGATTTCAAAAAGCTGGAACTATGTAGAAGCATTAAAAAATGAGCACAAAAAGCTTGGGCTTCCAATTCTTATATACAAGCAAGGTGAAGATGGGCCTTTTTTGGGTGAAGAATAGTTTATTGTTTATATTTTTATTTGTCTTTTTATTTGTCTCCGACGGCCAAGAGGATTATCCCCACGGAGCTACCGCCCTTTGGAAACCCTGAATAGTGAGCGGATAAGCAATGTGTTCGGGCTAAAGAAGAATGTTTTTATTTTTTTTATTTGCGAAAAAGTTTTAAGCTTCGCTTAAATACTGTTTCGCTTTAAAAATGGGGACAATTTTTTCTTGTTAACTTAGGCTACAAAGTAAGTGCAAGCTTCCATGCTCACTTCGTTCACATGGTGTTTTATACTAAAAAGTATTCAAAAGCATCATAACAGCATCTGAACGTAGTGAAGATGTTTCTTGAACTTTATATTTAGAAACGATTAAGCCTAAGCCAGAATCCCTATTTTAAAGCGGAAAAGTATTTATGAGCGTAGCTCATACAACTTTTCCGCAAGAAAAAATAAAAATACTATTCTTTAGCCAGAAGCTTTTATCTTAACCGCTCAATACTAAGGTTTCCAAAGGGAGGTAGTTCCGTGGGGATAATCCTCTTGGCCGTCGGAGACAAATAAAAAGTAAAATAAAACTATCTATTTTTATTTAGATTGTAGCACTTGCTTGGTTGATAATTGCTGAATAGGCTTCTTCGGCACTTGTGTCTGTATTGCTAAAAGGCATAGCTCTTGTAGTCATGATATTTACTGTTTCGCTTGTTTTTATAAAGACATCATTATTATTTGTGTAAATACCATTATTTTCCTGCCAGCCAGCTGAAAGTGCGAGATTTAGCGTGCCATCTACTTCAACTTCAATACCAAGTTCGGCTAATTTTTCTTTTGAAGTTAAATCTAGGGCATTTGCACCATAGATAAAGGTTTCAACATTAAAAATTGATGTATTTGTAGATAAATCCTCAATACTTACTAATATGTCGTCACCATTATCCATATTAATTGTGCCAGAAGTATAGGATTGCACATAGACAAATTCGTCGTAATCGCCAGAATTTATAGAACCTGAATGCATATTTGTGATAGCAATAGTGTCGTTTCCATCATAGCCATTTATATAACCACCAGTTAAATCAGTTATTGTTATACTATCATTGCCATTACCAGCAGAAACAGTAGTATTATTTGCACTTGCTATTGTGATACTATCATTGCCATTACCGCTTTCAATGCGCGCACTTTGTGCTGTATTTACAATGATATAATCGTCTCCGCCATTTGTTTTGAGAGTGTGGCTAAGAGTGTAGTTTATTGTAACAGTGTCGGCAAAGTCTTGCGTTGTGATATGATCACTTGAATTATCAAGATAAATATCAGAAGCGATATAGAGTGTGTTTATTGAAATATCATAATCTTTATGACTATAGGAATGGTCTTTTATAATCCAGTCTGCACTGAGACTTAAATTGCCTTCACTAGAGCTGATATTGATGCCATAAGATGCTAAATCAGAATAAGAATTTAATAAATCAATATCCTTCCCAAAGAGGAATATTTCTGTATTTGAAAAAGAGGTATTAAGTGATAAATCCTCATAGGAAAGCACAACATCTATGCCATTTCCTGCATTTATTGTTCCGCCATTATAGTCTAATATCTTGATAAAATCGGCAGAAATTGTGCCTGTTATAGAGCCATTTTGCATAGTATCAATATTAATATGTAGGTTATTTGCAGAAGATTCGACTATAGAGCCATCTTCCATATTTTCTATATTGATAGTATCATAACCGCCATATTTTATTTGGCCAGAAAGAAGATTTTTAATTTCTGTGAGATTATTGCCATCTAAGGTGCTGATAGTATGGCTTGAATTATTGCTTATAGAAATAGTGTCGTTATTTAAGCCAGTTTCTATATCAGCTTGTGTATTTTCAAAAATATGATTCTGAGCTAAGTAGATAGATTTGAAAGTTAAGTCGTAATTATTATGCGTGAAAATACCATTATTTTCTTGCCACTGAGAAGAATGTGAAGAAAGAGAAGAAGGTACATTTGAAGAAGTAGAATATATGCCAAATTTTTCTAAATCTGCATAAGATTTAATCAAATGAGCGTCACTTCCATAGAGATAGGACTCAAAATTTTCTATCTTTACTTCAGCAGAAAGATCTTGAAGAGAAACAAGTATGTCTGAATTGTCGTGAGCATTAATTTCGCCGTCAATATAATTTTCTATATAGAGAAAGTCGTTTCCTGAATAAAGGTTAATTTCGCCACTTTCCATATTTGTTATAGAAAGGGAATCGCTACCAGAAGATGTTGAAATATTGGCATTTCCAGATAAATTTTCAACTTGTATCACATCATTTCCGCCTTCTGAATAAAGAAATCCACTAGACATAGTTCCTATAGTGATAGTGTCGCCATCATCGCCTGTTCTTATTGTACCATTATTCATAGTATTTATTTCAATAAGATCATTACCAGAAGAAGTGCTTATTGTTTGCGAATTGAGAGTATGTATATACACACTATCATTGCCAAAACTTGTATTGATGCTATGACTAGAGACATTGTTTATTCTAATGCTATCGTGATTTTGCCCTGTTATGATAGTTTCTAAAGTGTTGTCAAGCAGATAATGCTGAGAAAGGAAAACAGATTTTAGATGAAGATCTAAAGTAGTATGTGAAAAAGTGCCATTATTTTCAATCCAATCTGAAGAAAGTGAGAGTATTTGATGTGAAGAGCTTGTTTCTATACCGTATCTTGCAAGGCTTTCAAAATTTTGGATAAGATGTGTATCAGCACCATAGAGGAAAGAATCAAAATTACTGATTTCGCTCTCTTTTGATAAATCTTGTTTAGAAATTAAGATGTCATTGTCATTACCGCCATTAATTTCACCAGAAGTATAATTTTCAATATAGACAAAATCATTGTCATCGCCTGTATTTATCTCACCATTTTCAATGTTTGTGATATAGATAGAGTCGTTTCCACTATTTGTAGAAATTTCAGCATTACCAGAAAGACTTTCTACTTCAACTCTATTTGCATATGAATATAAAGATATATCACCGCCAGACATTGAATTGATATCAACATAAAGTGCATTTGTAATAGTACCATTTGTCATAGAATTTATTGAAATTGTGTCAAGGCTGTCTAAGGAAGTTAAACTACCGCCAGATAAAGTGCCAATGTCAACAATATTAGCACCAGAGCCTGTATTTATAGAGCCTGCTGTATGTGTGCCTATTGTTATTGTGTCATCACCGCTACCAGTAGAAATAGTATGGCTTGAAGTGCCAGTTATTGTGATAACATCGTCTAAACTGCCTGAAGCTATATCATAAGAAGAGTTTGTAAGAGTGTAGTTTTGTTGTAAAAAATCACTTTTTAAATAAAGATCATAGTCAGCATGTTTAAAAACGCCATTTTCTTCTTGCCAATCATCAGAAAGGGAAGTGATAGTACGACTAGAACTTGTGTATATGCCGTATTCAAATAAATTTTCAAAAGTTAAAGAGGAATTGATATCATTTCCATAGAGAAAGGATTCAAAATTATCGATGTCGCTATTGCTTGATAGATTGTCTTTTGAAAGCAAGATATCGTTACCTAGAAAGCCGTCAATCCTACCAGAAATATAGTTTTCAATATAGACAAAGTCGTTATCACGTCCTGCATTTATATCTCCACCGTCCATATTTGTGATATATATAGTGTCGTTGCCTTCACCTGTAGAAATTTCAGCATTTGCTGAAAAATTGCTTACACGAATAATTTCACTACTTGTCGAGCCATCAATTTCTCCGCCTGACATATTTTGTATAATTAAACTATCGCCATATCCAATATTTACTTTTCCGCCAGTCATGCTATTGATATCTATATTATCATTTCCATTACCAGCATTTACAGTGCCTGCAATAAGGTTTTCAATACTTATAAAGTCGTTTCCATCATCAGTTGTTATATTGTGGCCGGCATTATTTGTGATTGTGATAGTATCGTTAAAATTACCACTTGTGATAGTTTCGCTTGTGTCGACAAGTTCGATTTTTTCGCCAAAGGAACTTGACTTCAAATAAAGATCATAATCTGCATGTTTATAAATGCCGTTATCTTCAAGCCATTTATCAGAAAGGGAAGTAATGGCATTATTTGTATCTACTAAAATTCCAAAGCTTGCTAAATCGCTTTTTGCATTGATCTCATTAGCCTTTGAGCCATAGATAAAGTTTTCAAAACTAGTCACATTTGACTGGCTAGAAAGATCCATGCTTGAAACAAGAAAGTCATTTCCGTATGAAGCGTAAAGATTAGCTTGAGTGTAATTCTTTATTACTAAGAAATCATTTCCATTTCCTAGTGAAACAGAAGCATCGTGCATATTTTCAATAAAGACAAAATCATCGCCATCTTCTGTATTAATAGAAGAATATGCATTTTCAACGCTCACGCTGTCGTTTCCATCTAATGTTCTTATAGAGTGACGAGCATCATTGTTTATCGTGATAGAATCAGCATGATCAGCAGTTATTATTGTTTCAACAGTATTTTCTAGTACAATATTGTAGTTTAGCAGACTTGATTTTAAATAGATTTCTTTGCCATTATATTTATATATTCCTGTGCTTATTTCACTCCAATCAGAACTAAGTTCTGTAATAGTAGCAGAAGAAGAATTTACTAAAATACCAAATTTAATTAAATCCTCTCTTGAAGCTATTGAAAGAGCGTCGTCACCGTAGATGAAAATTTCTACATTCGAAATATTGGCATTATTAGAAAGATCTGTTTTTGAAACTAAGATATCATTGCCATTATTCGCATTTATAGTGCCAGAAATATAGTTTTCTACATAGATAAAATCGTGATCAGTAGAATTTGTTGTTTCATTAATTGTTCCGCCGTCCATATTTGTGATATAGATAGAGTCGAAACCGCCTTGTGAATCAATTGTGCCACTATTAAAATTTGTTATAAAATAGCTCTCTTCAGCACCAGAGCCTTTTATTGTTCCATTATTAAAGTTAGTTATATTGATAGTATCATTGCCATAAAAATTTTCTATGCTTCCATTTTCCATAGTAGTGATAGTGATACTATCATTACCAGAATTACTTTGAACTTTGCCAGAAGTAAATGTGTTTATTGTGATATTATCGTTGCCATTACCCATATTCACTATGGCAGAATTTGCTAATTCGCCTAATGATATTGTGTCATTATTGTCATTTGTGCTGATATTATGCGAAGCAAGATTATGTATGACAATATTATCAGTGCCGTCGTAAGTATTAATCTCCTTGCTTGTATTGTCTAAAGTGATT
>CAYJHN010000097.1:0-5341 GCA_964369985.1 uncultured Desulfovibrionaceae bacterium
CCTTTGGCCGTCGGAGACAAAAAAAAGAAGAAAATATTTTTTTTAAATTTTTGTATAAAAATTATAAATATACGATAGAATTGTTACAATTCCCTACTTTAAGAAATGATTTTATCAATATTTCAAGCATTTTAAGAGTATTAGGTGTGGTTGACGTAAGTTTTTAACTGTTTTACAGTAATTTCAGCACTTATTTTACATATTTGCTATATAAATTGTTTTTCTTTTTATTTTTGTTTACACATTTTGGAGGAAACAGATGGCTACAAAAGCTACAGGAAATTTAGAAGCAACAAAAAAATCTAAATCAACATCAACCAAAGAAACACAACTTTCGCTTGAAGAGTTGAAAGAACAACTTATTCTTACAGGTGCCCAAATCAAAGCAATTGGCGAAGAAGCTGAAATGCTTGTTGGCGGAAAAAACTATAATACAGCCCTCATACATGAAGTTGCTGGCGTACAATCACCACAATTTCGTGCAATATCTTCAATCTGTTTTCATAAATTGTTAGATGAAACAAAAGTAAACGCGGCTCTCATCAGAGCAACCATAGAAAGAGAATATTCAAGAATCGACTGGAACGATCCAGAAATCAATAAAGATTCCGAATTTTTACAAAAGCTTGTCCGCACTTTTGCCAAAGAAATCAAAAAAGCTGATGAGCAAGAAAAAAACGCAAAGAAAATCCCTCTACGCATGTTTGTTAACAATGTCGTTGAGGGTTTTGCTACTTCACAAGAAGTTATTGATCAACTCAGAAAACGTTCAGTTTTAGTACAATCAGCTATACTTTCAGTTGAAATGCCAAAAGAAGTAGCAACAGCTGTAAGAGAAGCTTATCTTGCAATATGCAAGGAAGCTGGCGAAGAAAATGTGCCTGTAGCTGTGCGATCCTCAGCTGCTGGTGAAGATTCTCGCAAAAAAGCTTTTGCTGGTCTTCAAGACACCTATCTCAATATGGTTGGCCCTGACAATGTCGAATTAGCCTATCACTGGGACTGTGCCTCAGCCTACAACCTTCGCTCAATGACCTATAGAAGAGAAGCTATTCGTGATGGTATAACAAAAGCAGAAGAAACAGGCGAAATCGAATTAGCATTACAAGCAAAACAAGAATGGGCCATTGAAAATACTTCACTTTCAGTTTGTATGATGCGTATGATTCGCCCAGTTATTGCGGGAACTGCCTTTAGTGCAGACACTGCAACAGGTTGCCGTGGAACAGATAGAAAAGACTTAGTGAGCATAGATGCTTCTTACGGTCTTGGTGAAGCTATTGTTGGTGGTATGGTTACACCTGATAAATTCTATGTTTATCAAAGAGATGATAAAAATGAAGTAGTTATACGCAATTTAGGCCATAAAGGCATGAAGATTGTTTATGATGAAAAATTCGGTGGAACCAAAAAAGTACAAGTGCCTGAAAGCGAAATATATAAATGGTCGCTCACTATTCCACAAGCTGAACAAATTGCAAAATGCGTTCGCCTTATCACTGATGCCTATGGTGGCATGATCATGGATACAGAATTTTGCATAGACGCAAAAGACGAATTATGGTTTGTTCAGGCTCGTCCTGAAACTCGCTGGAATGAAGAATTTGAAGATCACCCAGAAACTATCTTCATGCGTAGACTTGAAGTAGACAAAAAAGCCTTGAAAAATGCCGAAATTTTACTTGAAGGTAATGGCGCTTCTCGTGGTGCTGGGCAAGGGCGTGTAAAATTCTTACGTTCTGCCTTAGAACTCAATAAAATCACAAAGGGTGATATCTTAGCAGCAGAAAGAACTGACCCAGATATGGTACCTGGCATGAGAGTTGCCTCGGCTATTTTAGCTGACGTTGGCGGCGATACTTCACATGCTGCTATTACTTCTCGTGAGCTTGGCATAGCTGCTGTTATTGGTATTCAAAGAGCAGAAGCTCTTCGTTCACTTGATGGCCTAGATGTGACAGTTGATGGCACAGCAGGTAGAGTCTATAGAGGCCTTCTTCCATTAGTGGAATTAGGCGGTGAGATGGATCTTTCTAAACTACCAAAAACAAAAACAAAAGTTGGCTTAGTTTTAGCTGATGTAAATCAAGCTCTCTTTCTTTCACGTCTTCGTCAAGTAGAAGATTTTGAAGTTGGCTTATTGCGTGCTGAATTTATGCTTGGCAACGTTGGCGTACACCCTAAGGCATTAGAAGCTTTAGATGACGGCACATTACAATCATTAGTTGATGAAAAACTTGCTGAACTTAGCAAAAAAGTAACACAAACAGCAAAAGAACAATTCCAATTAGGCCTTATCAGTCTTGATTTAAGATTGCGTGACCACGTTGGCGAACTCACAGGATTAAACGCACAAATCACTACCCTCTCAAATCAAGAAGTAAATGGAGCTGAACAAGTTTTAGCTCAGCAAAGAAGCCTTAGAGAATTAGAATACAAGTTAGACGAACATGTCGAAAATGCAACTCGTCATCTTGACGCATTAAGAACTTCACGCCATGTAAAAGACCATGTAAGCATTGTTTATGGCTTTGAAGATGAATTAGCCTTCCTACCAAACAGTAAAGAAGGCCTTGCAAGAAGAGCTGCAATTCAAAGTGAAGTAGAAAGAATCACACAAAAAGTAGAAACAAATGAAAGCATTCAAAAGGTTATTGAAGCTATTGCTAATATCCGTAACGAAGTTGCTATCAAGTCTGGCATGAAACATGAAATAACAGAACTCATTTCTACTCCAAGCAAAATCCAAGAAATTATTCGCTCACGTGGCTACAGAAACGGTAAGGAACACTATATCCAAACCCTTTCACAATCTCTTGCTCTCTTTGCTATGGCTTTCTATTCCAAACCTATTGTTTACAGAACAACTGACTTTAAGTCTAATGAATACAGAAACTTATTAGGTGGTTCACTCTTTGAAGCTTTTGAAGATAACCCAATGCTTGGCTGGCGTGGTGTTTCTCGTCAAATCCACGATTGGGAAATAGAAGCCTTCAAACTTGCTCGTGGTGTTTATGGTGGAACAAACTTACAAATGATGCTTCCATTTGTGCGTACTCTAGAAGAAGCACGTTCAATGAAACTTTATTTAGACAGCGTACATAAATTAAAATCTGGCGTTGATGGATTAAAACTCATACAAATGTCTGAAATTCCATCAAATGCTATACTAGCTCGCCAATTTATTGAAGAATTTGACGGTTTCTCAATTGGTTCAAACGACATGACACAAATGGTGCTTGCAACTGACCGTGATAATGCAGCTTTATCCTATATTTACGATGAAGAAGATCCTGCTGTTGTTTGGGCAATATTATGCACTATCTTCACAGGGCAAAAATACGGCAAAAAAGTTGGCTTCTGTGGTCAAGGTGTTTCAAATTCACTCATCATACGCGGTTTAGTAAGCATTGCAGGTATCGTTTCAGCTTCTGTTGTGCCTGACACCTATTACCAAACAAAATTTGACGTAGCACAAGTTGAAGCACTCAACTTAGACGCTTCAAAACTTGGAAACTGGCTCTCAGAGCAACATTTAGCAAAACTCACTGCTCTTATTGAAGAAAAAGGCTATGCTCATATCTTGAAAAAATATAAGAATGCTGCTGATTTAAGAGAATGGTACGAAGGCGAAAGCGCTCGCTTACACGAAGAATTACGCAAAACTCTTGGCACTCCAAAAGAAGAAGAAGCAAGACTAAAAGCACAAGACTTTAGAGCTATTTTCCACAAAAAAGCTATCTATGCAGATTGGAAGTGGGATGAAACTGTCCTAGATGCTTTACACCAAGCTGGATTTAAAGACTTTGCAGAACAAGCAAAAGCTTTAGAAGAGCAAAGAAAAAAATCTTGGTAGTTGACTGATTTTATAATTTGTATGGGGGAAACCATGCTTTTGTGAACAAAAGACAAGGTTTCCCCCGTCCTCTTTCAAAGAGGACTCCCCCTTCCTTACAAAAAACTTTTTAATCCACCGCATAAAGTGCATAAATAAGCAAAATATTGCCTGCACTGTGTACTTTTTATTATACATTAATTAAATTCAAAGTACTTAGAGCACTTTTAAAAAATGAATTAAATTAAGTTAAATCAAAAGTGTTATAAAAAAAATAAAAAAAACTTTTTCTTTACTCTCTTATTTTTATACTGCATAATCTTAGTACGTTAAAGAAAAAATTGAGCAGTCAAACAAGAGCTAACTTATTTAAATGAAGGTCCAAGTTGAAATTTCTTATTGACCTTTTTTTAAAATGTATTATCTTAAAGACATACTAGTATTCTTTCTCAGTAGATTATTTGTAATTTCTAACAATAAAAGTTAAAATTTCAATTAACGAGAGTAATACAGTATACTGCTATAAAAAGGAAATATAATGGCTTTCTTTTCAAAGGATTTAACTTTTTCCAAGCTTTATAAAAACACAACTTTCGGTGTTTATACTGTTATCGAAGAGTTATATTGGTTATATGCAGACACATTCTTTCAATGTAGAAAGAAGAAATTAGAAAAACAATGTGAAGAATATAAAGCTTGTCGAGATATTATCTCCTTCGCAAATATTGAAGAAAAGTTAGTCGCACTTAGCAAAGAACATGATGAATTACGCAAACTAATGGTTGAAAAGCGTGTTCGTTATTTGGATTAATTTCTAAAATTTTAAAAAGGTTTTATTATGCGTGTTATTATTGCCTCTGATCATGCAGGGCTTGATTATAAAGAGATGATACTTAAACATTTACAAAAAAAAGGCTTTGAAGTTGAAGACTTTGGGCCATATACAACAGATTCTTTCGATTATCCTGATTCAGCGCATAAGGTAGCGACTGCAATCAATCAGAAAACCGCCGACTTTGGTATTCTCATTTGTGGCACAGGTATTGGCATGAGCATGGCAGCAAATAGACATAAGCACATAAGAGCTGCACTTTGCACAAGCGAATTTCAAGCAAGAGCAACAAGAGAACACAACGATGCTAATGTGCTTTGCTTAGGCACAAGAATAATAGGCGAAGGCCTCGCATTATCTATTGTTGATGCATTTTTTACAAGTGCATTTGAAGGTGGAAGACATATCAAAAGGATTGAAAAAATAGAAAATCTTTAAAACCTCTAAAAGAGCTGCAAAAACAATGTAAAGCAGCAAAAAGTATACAAAGTGTAAAAAGGAAGCTAAAAAATGAATAAACTTTCAAAACCTCTCATTGCTGTATTAATGCTTCTCTCAATAAGTTTCACTCCTTTTGAAAATAAAGTACATGCTGCTGAAAACCCTTCAACAAGTATACAAATTTCTCAAATTGATACTAATGGTTTTTTATCACTTCTACAAGCCAATAAAGG
>CAYJHN010000097.1:5351-7239 GCA_964369985.1 uncultured Desulfovibrionaceae bacterium
AACCTTATTAAATGCAAATAAAGGCAAGCTTATACTTGTAAATTTCTTTGCATCTTGGTGCCCTCCTTGTGTTGAAGAAGTTCCAGATTTTGTAAAAATAGCGAATAAATATCCTGATAAAGAAATTATGATTGTAGGACTTTCTTTAGATGAAGATCCAAAAGCTTTACAAAAATTTATGAAAGAACATGATGTAAACTACCCTGTTTTCTATGCAAGCCCAAAACTTGCAGCTGCATATAAGGTGTATTCAATTCCGCAAAACATTGTTTATGACAAGAAATTAAAAACTATTTACAATGAAGTCGGCATTATTACTTACGATGAAATTGTAGAAATGCTAAATGCAGGCTAGTATACTGCTTAGCAATAAATAATTTATAAAATTTTGTACGTTGCTCTTAAGCTGAATTTTCCTGATATTACAAGAGATAACGAGCAAAAAAAACTAGTCCGCGTTGTAATGCAACTATGTAACATAATCCTCATTTTTTAAACGTGTTGTTATTTCACCCTATAAGACACTTAAAATACAGGAGAACTCCAACATAGAAACTATTTTTGGCAATAGTAACGCGTTGTATGTAAACTGCAAAAGTAACTTTATTATTGATACTCTAAATAGTCTACATGTACACACACTCTTAATAGCCGTAAAGAGCTGTGTTTGAAATGTAAAGTTTTGTTTAGTCAACTACCCAAAAAAATCGCATACAAGTTTTATAAAAAACTTAAATGCATAAACTAAGTATATTATGATAGAAAAAATATTTAACAGCTTTGTGATGAACATTAAGGCTTAAGCATTTTTCAAATAGCAATAACTATTATTGCTGAAAATATCAGGCACAGTTATTATAATAACAAATATATCACTTAGCATTTACACTTTGACAAAAAATTTTAATTAATTAGTTCAACGATTGTGAAAGCAGATTTAATTTTTTGTAAAGACACAATCGAACAAAAAACCATATTACCTCCAATAGGTAGATTAAAAAGCCTTCTTTTTAACTACCAATAAAACCTTTGGTAGCTAATATAGCTACTCTACAAGAATACAAATACCTTTTTTCTCACTCCTTGTATGGTATTTGTATTCTTGGAAAGGAAAAAAAGCATCTTCCCATGCATAGTAACAGGGAAGATGCTTTCTTATTTTTAATTTTTAACTGTATTTAGGTAAAAAATCTATTTTGGTTCTGGACTTTGTGCACTCACAACTTTTACAGAATATTCTTGTGCTAAAAGCGGAGTTTCAAAGAAGATAATCATAAATGGTGTCATGCCATTTGGAGGAATGTAGCCATTATTCGCTTCAATGTCTGTTGCATTTGAAAGTACTTGTAATATTTCTTCTTTACCTAAAACTTGCAATTGGAAAAGTGAAAGACTTGTGCCAGCAAGCTGATTTGCGCTAAGTAATTTTGCACCTTGTAAGTCGTATAAAGTTGCTTCAACTTCAATCATAGAACGTGGTGTATTAAAACCATTTATGACTCTACCTTCTATTATTTGTAATGTGCCAATTTTATCGTTATCAACTGAATACTGTCTCACATTTCTTAATTCTAATAATTGAACTTTTTGTTCTAAACTTGCAGATTGCTGCATTTGTTCTGTCATCGGATCTGATTTTAGCATGTCTAAAAGCGAAGTATAGGAAAATAATCCCCAAAATGTTCCAGAAAGAATTAAAATGAGAAGAAAAAGAAATATAGCTGCTTTTTTAGAAATTTTACTTCCTTTTAAGCCTTTTTTCCTTAATGCTTCTTTTGCTCTTGCATGCTCTTCATCAGAGATAGCATCTAGTTTACTCGGTTTTTTATTTTCGTCATTTATGGAATCAGAACTTTCTATACTAGCATTTGAATCTTCACTTACCTTC
>CAYJHN010000098.1:0-7190 GCA_964369985.1 uncultured Desulfovibrionaceae bacterium
CCGCGTGCAAATGTACGCCTTCAAAAAGAAGAAGAAAAAGTTGAAGTTAAAGCATTTGAAGTAAATCCGCAATCGCCATTTTTAACTGCTGAAATAGACAAAAAAGTAGAGTCTGATTACGAAAAAAAGGCAAAAGCTGCATACGATAATGTTGTTTTGAATGAGGGCATTGTTTACAATAGTTCAGCTGAAGAAAAAACCGAACGCATTAATTTTACATTAAAAAAAGACAATGTAAAAAAAGATGAAAGCGAAAAATTAAACGCTCAAAGTAAAGATAAACTCGATGCGTTAAAGCAATCTCTCGACCTTTCTGAACAAGCCATCAAGGAAGAAAAAGAAGAAAAAGAAAAAAGCATTGAAGAAGGCATTGAAAAACTAAATGCTCAAAACAATGAAGAAAAACAAAATCTTGCTATTGTAAGTGACAGAACAAAGAAAAAAGAAGCTCTTTACATAAAATTTACAACAGCACGAGTTGTTGGACTTTGCCTTGTACTCTTTATTTGCTTTGGCACTTTTTTTGGCATAGGTCTTGTTGTTGGGCGTGATATGCAAGGAAAAGTTACACCAGTTGCACTGCCTACAATTGTTCCAAGCGATGACAAAAGCATACTTGTCGAAGAGGACACAATTTTAAAAGCAGAAGAGCTACAATATTCTGAACAACTTAAAAACACAGACAGAGACGCAAGTTCGCTAGCAAGTGTAAATGGGCAAGCTGACAGCCAAGCAAGTGCGCAAACAAGCGGACAAACAAGCGGGCAGGCAAGCACTACAGCTCAAGTAAACGCACTTACTCCTTATCCTATTAGCGATCCAAATACTCTTGAGCTTGCAGCAGAAAAAGCTAAGGCTGAAGAAGCGAAAAAGATTGAAGATGCAACTATTTATGACTATGTGATCAGAACTGCAACCTTTAAGGCTGAAAATAAGGCAAGCACATTTAATAAGAAATTAATAGCAAACAATCTTAGGGGTGAAGTTGTGCGTGGTGCAAACTGGTACTTTGTGAATGTGAAGTTTAGAGGAACGCCAAAAAACTTTGAAGAAATGAAAGAAAAATTATTAAAATTAGGTATTGACGATTCAATTATTCTTTCAAAAGAAGCATTGCAATTAGGTTAATTTATTGAATTTATAGCTTTTATTTAAAGACATTATAAAAAAGAACAGCAATAAAAAATTTGCTGTTTTTTTTTACTTTTTAATAATCTTAATTCGCTTCCTTGACACTTAGAATAATAATATGTTATAATAAAATATCTTTCTATTTTTTGAAAGTGTAATCAGGATTAAGTTACAGGGTTTGGTGTTAAGAATGAAAAGTATTTCAGTTGAAGAGTTGGGGTTTGAGCTTTGTCAAAATATCACTGAGATTTCCTCAGAGAAATTTAAAAAAGTTGCATTTAAATGTGGTCACATTGTAAAGAAAGAAGATATTAATCAGCTGATAAAGAAAGAAAAAGAAAGTCTTTATCACTATGAAAAAGAAGAGCAAAAACTGCATGAAGACGATGCTGCAGTGTATATTGCTCGCTCTACCTTTGAAAAAAATATTACAATAGCTGAAAGTCAAGAAGGTAGGGTTGACATTATTGCAAAGAAAAAGGGTTTATTAAAGATAAACCTTCCCTTGCTAGAAAAACTAAATGATATCCCTTATGTACGCATTGCAACGGCAAAAAACATGCAAGAAGTAGAAAAAGGAAAGATTATTGGTGGAACAAGGGTCTTGCCGCTTGCAGTGAAAACAAGTGTGCTTGAAAAGGTAAATGAGTGTTGTGAAAATTGCGAACCTCTTTTTAGTATATTGCCTTATAAAAAATATAAAGTAGCTATTTTAAAAGTTGGAACAGCAACTACTACTGTTAATAAAAGAACTTACGTAGAGCTTTTGCAAGAAAAGTTCACAAAATGGAACAACGAAATTGTATACACAAAGAAAATAAAATATGTAAACGATGAAGTAGATAAAGCGTTAAATTCTGCACTCTTATCTGATGCAAACTTTGTTGTTGTGGCTCATAAGTTAGAATTTGAAGACGAGGTTTCTCACTTCTTGAAGAATAATTCAACAGAAGTTGTAACTTATGACGCACCTGTCTTTCCAGGCACGCACTTTATGCTTGGTTATAAAAACGAAATACCAATCATAGCTCTTCCGCATTATCTTATAGAGCAACAGTCAAGTGTTATAGATCTTGTTGTTCCGAAGATTTTAGCTGGAATAAGGCTTACAAGAAGTGATATTATGTCACTTGCTCATGGTGGACTTTGCGATTGTTAATCGCGTAGAAAGCATGCATTTATGTGCTCAACTTGCTTGCTTGAAAAAGAAATCAAAATATGTTAATTTAAATGTAACAAAGTAAAGCGAATGCTTGAATAATTGAAATTTACTTTTATTCAAGCATTTTATACTTTTGTTATACCTATTTTATTAAATAATTAGCAAGGTGAGCAAGAAAATGTCAAAAGAATTTTTTACTTTATTACAAGAAGTGTATAAAGAAATTGACTATAAGAGTTTGAACTATTATCTTGCACAAAAATCAGAAAATAATAACTTGCCTTCCTTAGACTATTACGCAAGAGATTTTCTTTCACTTTTTTATAAAGATAAAATTGAAACAAAAGAAAGTCTTGATTATTATCTTGCTTTATGGCGATACGAAGCTGTGCTGCATAATGTGAAATTTGCTAAAGAAAATTCAGAGCATTATAAAGATATAACTGTAAGGGGCAATATTGATATTGATGCCTGTATTGCGGATTTGGTAAAAATAAAAGCTGATAAATCAATAATTTGCTTAGAATTAAAAAAGATTTTTGATGAATTTATTGTAAAACTTCCATTTTGTACAAGCAGCGATTTGGAAGTAGATTCTGAGGCTTTTCTTACTGTATCTAGCAAGGATATTGTAGGTGTAAGTAACCTAGATCCCACAGGAAAAGCATATCAAGTACGCGAAGATGATGCAGAATTTTTAGAAATAGAGAGCCAAAAAGTAGAAAATAGAAAGAAAAGAATATATTACTCTGCTCTTGATTTAAGTAGCATGCTCAACTTTATTTTCTTTGGCATGCAAGATATAATAAAAAGACAAGATGCAAAGATTTTGCTTATGATGTCACCAGGTAAGGCTAAAACTGCCGGTGTGCTTTTTTGTGCAACAATGCAAAGGCTTGGCGTTGAGTGTAAAGTTATCAATTTTTCTACTGATTATGAACATATAGCAAAAGAAGTAGTGAGCTATAATGCAAATGTGCTTTTTGGTGTGCCTTGGAATTTGCACGCTTTATCCGCCTATATAAAGTCAAAAAAGATTAAGCATGATATTGAAGTTGTTATTTTAAATGGCGACACAGCCTCAATGGCAATGCGTAAGCAAATAGAAAAAAATATTTCTTGCAAAGTGTATTTACACTATGGAATGACTGAAATTGGCTTTGGCGGTGCGGTTGAGTGTGATTACCACGATGGCTTGCATTTGCGTATGATTGACTTGCTTATTGAAATAGTAGATGAAAACTTACAAAAAGTTGAAGACGGCATAGATGGCGAAATTGTTATAACAAGCCTCACAAGACATGCTATACCGCTTATTCGTTACAGAACTGGCGATAGGGGGCGTATACATTCAGCTGATTGTCCTTGCTGTTCAAGCATGCAAAAAATTGAAGTATATGGATATAGTAGACAAGGTGTGCATATTACAGAAAATAAATTTTTGCATCTATCTGACTTTCAAGACTTTTTTTACCAAGACTTTGAAACTGAAATCAAAGATAAAGCTCAGGCAGATATTTTGTCTCAATTTGTTATTTTCGATTTTGAAATGTGCCTTTTTACAGATGAAGAAAAGCAAAAAAATTGCATACTTATTGGCTTAGAACTTAGCAGTAATGTTTTAGCAGATGAAAAGGCTTTTATAGATAATATTACTGCATTGTTTGCAGAAAAATTTGATCTTCCTTCTATAGAAAATCAAGAAAAAAGCAGTGAAATAACAAGCGAAGATATCGAAGCTTTTTATATTTGTTCAAAAGACAAATACGAAGCTATTTTACAAAAAAATGCTGAAAAACAGCTAGTTGACGGTGAAGATTTTGAAAATAGCCAAGAGCTTGATAGAGCCTTTGCTCTTTCAATAACAAAGCTAGATACTTTTTTTGCAGCTAAAAAAGTGATTCTTTCATCAAGTGGAACGCTATTATAAAGAAAGCTGCATTATTAAATATTGTTCTTTTTTATAAGCTCTAGTCTTCTTGCGGTTTTTCCTGCCAAAAATCTTGGTTATTGCCAATTTTAAACTCTTCGTCTTTTATTTCTAGCACTTCTTTGATAAAGAAGCGAACTTCTCGCCATGCGTCCTTACTTTCAGCTCTTAAATCAGAAAGTTGAAAAACATGATACATGCCTTCATAGCGTGTTATCCTTGCATCTACTTGTGATGCAAGGGCTTTTTTATATAACATAAGAGAATCGTCTTCTAAAACTTCCCTAGTGCCTACTTGTATAAGCATTGGAGGAAAGCCTAAAAAGTCACCAAAATAAGGCGAAACAAATTTATCAGTTAAGCTTGCTGTGCCAGCGTATTCCTGAATGAAATTATCTTCATAAATAAATGGATTAGTCCCTCTTTTATGATTAAAGAAAAGATCTACATCAAGATTTCTTTTATGCGAATCAAAAGAAAGAGTTAAGTCAATAAAGGGCGACATCAAAACAATGCCTGCTGGCAGTGGAAGTTGGGCGTCTTTAAGCTTTAAAGCAAGAGCAAGAGCGAGGTTTCCGCCTGCACTATCGCCTGCAAAAACAATATTTTTTGCCTCATAACCATTATTTACAGCCCATTGCCAAGCAGTAAAAGCATCGTCAAGAGCAGCTGGATATTGATATTCTGGACTTGTGCGATAGTCTGGTGTAAGCACATCTACTGGAAGATTTTTAATATATCTTTGAGCGTTTTTTCTATAAATATCCGTTATAGGCGATTGAAAGCCTCCGCCATGTAGTTGAAGTATAAGATGTTTTTCTTTGAAATTTCTTTGTAGAAGTTCCATTTTTAAATTATTACTTTCTACTATTTGCATGGAATATCTCCAATCATAACTAAAGGGATTTGTTTTAAAATCTTCATTATAAAGAATTTGTAATCTTGATAAATTATCGCTAGATTCAAGTGACTGTAATTGAATTTCTAGTTTCTCTAAGTCTTGAATTGTAGTTGAACACGAAATGCTTAAAAAGATAGACAGGCAAAGAAGAAATAAAGTAAGTTTGTTTATTTTCATTTTACCCCCAAAAGAAAGCCGCACTACTTTCTTATAAGTTCTAGAATTTTTTCTGCACTAATACCGTATTTTTCTCTGAGTAGTTCGCTTGAACCATGCTCTAAAAAGAAATCAGGCAAGCCAAGTCTTTCTATGAAAAGTGAATTAATCTGTTTTGTATCAGAATAATATTCAATAATAGCAGAACTAAAACCACCAATAATGGTATTTTCTTCGATGATTATTAATTTTGTGTATTTTTGTGCTATTTCATCTAATTGTTTTGTTGGTAAAGGTTTTACCCATCTTGCGTTAAATACAGGCACACTTTTCTTTGATTCTTCAAAATAAAGTGAGCTAGCAATAAGCGAAATGTTTACGCATGAACCAATAGCAATAATACAAATGTTTTCATCTTCTAAGGATTGAACTGCTTTATGAGCAATTATTTCATCAGGATAGAGGAATTCACCCTCGCCAAGAGGAATAAGAGTAGAAGAATGATAATTATTTTGAGGAATACGGTATTTTCCGCGTGGATAACGCAGGGCAATAGGGCTATTGATTTCTGGTGAAACTGCTGTTGCAAGGCAGTCCAGAAAATCGTCAGGCCTTGATGGCACAAGTATTTTCATATTTGGAATAGAGCGAAGAAAAGTAAGATCAAAGGCACCGTTATGTGTTGGGCCGTCTTCACCTACAAGGCCGGCTCTATCAACGCAAAAAACAACATGCAGGTTTTGTAAACAAACATCGTGTATAAGTTGATCGTAAGCTCTTTGCAAGAAAGTTGAATAAATTGCAACAATTGGAATGTAGCCTTCACTTGCTAAGCCAGCGGCAAAGGTTACGGCATGTTGTTCGCAAATACCAACATCAATGCAGCGTTGAGGATATTTTTCTTTAAATTCATGTAAACCAGTTCCCTCGAGCATGGCTGCTGTAACAGCAAGTATTTTATTGTTTTCTTCTGATAAAAAAGCAAGTGCTTGAGTGAAAGATGCTGTTGCAGTAGAGTATTGTTCTCTATCTTTCGCAGGTGGAACTAGGCCTGTTTCTGGATCAAAGGAAGCAATAGCATGAAAGAAAGAAGGTTGCAATTCAGCAGGTTTATAGCCTTTGCCTTTCTTTGTTTTTACATGCAGTAAGATTGGCTGATTGAGTTTTTTTGCATAAATTGCTTTTTGCAAATGCTTTGTAAGCTGATCTATATCATGCCCATCTACAGGGCCTATATAGTTGAAATCAAAGGCTTCAAATAAAGAGCCTGGTGTAAAAAATGATTTAAAGGATTGCTCGCCTTTTTTTAGAAAAGAAAGAATTTTCTTACCTACTTTTGGCATATCATAAAAGATGTCACGAATAAATTTCTTAAAATCTAAAACCCAAGTATTTGAAAGGTTAGAAGAAATAAAACGTGAAAGCGACCCCACATTTGGAGCTATAGACATATTATTGTCATTCAAAATAACAATAAGGTTTTTGCCTAAATATCCTGCGTGGTTAAGTGCTTCGTAAGCCATGCCGCCAGTAAGCGCACCATCGCCTATAACAGCAATTACATGACTAGAATCGCTTGAAAGATCTTTAGCGTATTTTTTGCCCAAGGCTGCAGAAATAGAAACAGAAGCATGCCCAGCTATAAAGTGATCATAAGGGCTTTCGCTTGGTTTTGGAAAGCCAGAAATTCCCTTATGTTGGCGTAATGTATGGAAAGTATCTTTTCTGTCAGTAAGTATTTTCCATGAATAAGCTTGATGGCCAACATCCCAAATCACATTGTCCTTGCTTGGATCAAAAACAGAAAGTAGGGCAAGAGTAAGTTCAACCGTGCCTAAAGATGGAGCTAAATGGCCACCATTTTCAGAAACTGTGTCGATAATCATTTGCCTTACTTCTTCGGCAAGTTG
>CAYJHN010000099.1:0-7104 GCA_964369985.1 uncultured Desulfovibrionaceae bacterium
ATAGTTTTATCTAAAAAAGCATTTTCCTATAGTTTTTTAAAAGCAAAACCACATTCTTTTGAGTATACATCTTTGTAGGCTTGTGTTAAGTTGCAATTGAATTTAGATAAAGTAAAAATAGTTATATTAAGGAAGAAAGATGAAAGTAATTTTAGCAAAAGAATTTAATGAAAAAGAAGAATATATAGATAATATTATCAAATTGTTAGACGAGGGCAATACAGTACCCTTTATTGCAAGGTATAGAAAAGAGCAGCATGGCACAATGGATGATCAAAAAATCCGAGAAATAGCTGAAAGATTAACATATTTGCGAAATCTTGAAAAAAGAAAAGAAGAAATATTACAGTCTATTGCAGAAAAAGATAAGCTTACAGATGAATTGAAAGAGAAAATTATTCTTGCCCAAACTTTAGCTAAGCTTGAAGATCTTTATCGTCCATACAAAGATAAAAGAAAAACAAGGGCAACTGTTGCAAAAGCAAAGGGTTTAGAGCCATTGGCAGAGCTTGTTTTAGCAGCTCAGCTCAATAAAGAAGCTCTTTTATTAAAGGCAAAGGATTTTCTACATGCTGAAGTAGCTAGTGTTGAAGAGGCTCTTGCTGGTGCTTGTGATATTGTTGCTGAAATAATTTCTGATGACGCTCTTGTGCGTGAAAAATTGAAAAATTATTACTTTAGATACGGCATTATTGAGTCAAAAAAGGCAAAGGACGAAGATTCAGTCTATGAAATGTATTATGCCTATTCTGAGCCATTGCCAAAAATTCAAAATCACAGAATTTTAGCAATTAATCGTGGTGAAAAAGAAGGTTTTTTAAAGGTTAAGCTTATAAGCGAAGATAAAAAACACGAAAGTGCTTTAGCTATTATCTCTCAAATTTATATAAAAAATAAAGCAAATAAGGATCTTATGCTTGAGGTTATTGAAGATTCTTTCCAAAGGCTTTTGTTACCTTCGCTTGAAAGAGAAATACGCTCTGATTTGACTCATAGAGCCTCAGAACAAGCAATTTCGATTTTTGGAGTGAATTTAGAAGGGCTTTTAATGCAGCCACCTATCAAGGATAAAGTTTGTCTAGCAATTGACCCTGGTTACAGAACTGGCTGCAAGATTGCTGTTTGTGATAAAACGGGTAAAGTCCTCGAAACAAGTGTTGTCTATATAACTTTACCAAATACGGATAAAACAAGGGATACAAAATTGCTTTTAACTATGATTGAAAAGCATGATGTTTCTGTTATTGCTGTTGGCAATGGTACGGCCTCAAAGGAAGCAGAAATTTATACAGTTGAACTTATTAAAAAAGCAAATAAGCCGGCCTTGGGTTATTTGATGGTGAATGAAGCAGGTGCTTCAGTATATTCAGCTTCAAAGCTTGCGGCAGAAGAGTTTCCTGACTATGATGTAGCACTTCGTTCGGCAGTTTCTATTGCAAGGCGTTTGCAAGATCCGCTTGCTGAACTTGTAAAAATTGATCCAAAAAGTATTGGTGTTGGCCAATATCAACATGATATGCCCCAAGCAAGGCTTTCAGAAGTTTTGTCAAATAGGGTAGAGGATTGCGTAAACAAGGTTGGGGTTGATCTCAACACAGCCTCTGCTTCTTTATTATCCTATGTGGCTGGTTTATCAATGACTATTGCAAAAAATATAGTTTTGTATCGAGATGAAAATGGCAAGTTTGATAATTTAAAACAGCTATTAAAGGTTTCAAAGCTTGGGCCAAAAGCTTTCACACAATGTGCTGGTTTTTTGCGTATTACTGATGGAAAAAATATGCTGGATAAAACAGGTGTTCACCCAGAAAATTATGATATTGCTTTGAAATTACTTGAAAAATTTAATTACAAAACTTTAGAAAATATTTCTTCACTGCAAAAAGATTGCGAAAATTACGGTATAGATAAACTGTGTGAAGAATTTAGCATAGGCAAACCTACTTTGATGGATATGATCATGGAACTTTCAAAACCTTTGCGAGATATTCGTGACGGCTTTAAACAAGCTGAACTTCGTATGGACGTTTTAGATATGAAGGATTTGCAAGTGGGTATGGAGCTTATGGGTACTGTAAGAAATGTTATTGATTTTGGTGCCTTTGTTGATATTGGTGTGCATCAAGATGGCCTTGTGCACATTTCTCAAATATGTGACAGCTTTATTAAGCATCCCTCTGAAAAGTTGAAAGTAGGTGATATTGTTAAAGTGTGGGTTCTTTCTGTTGATGTAGAGAAAAAGCGTATTTCGCTTACAATGAAAAATAATTGATAAAATAAGCTTTTACTATTTGATGAAATTTGAAATAAGCTAAAGAGCTTATTGAATGAAATGATATTTTCTAGCTTTTATTTGCAAATTTGCAAGTAAAAGCTAGAGTTTTTTTAAAAGTCTTTTATTCTTGTTCTTGTTTTGTTTGCATTTTTGCAAATAATGTTTATTTTGTATTTAAAGTGTTTTTTCTCTTTCTCTTGTTTTTGTTGAAGTAAAGGTCGTTAGAGCTAAATAAATGTTTTTTGGAATAAAATTTGCAATATTATAAAGAACTTTTGTTGTTTTTTTGTTTAGTTTTTATTAAGAAATTAGAATGTTAAATCGTCCTTTAATTTCTAATTAGCTGTTTTTTACAATTGTTTTTTCTTTTTGCTTGTTTACAAAAATGCAAATGGCTTAGCTTTTTTAGATTTAAATTCTAACTTGTTGAAAAAGTAAAGAAAAATAAAATATAAAAAAATGAAAAATAAAAGAAAAAATTTATTGAAAGATTTTAATCTTTTTGTTACAAGGGTGTGACAAAACTGTTGCAGCCTTATGGCTGAAGGAATGATGGTTTTGGGAGAGCTCTTTAATGAGCTAGAATATTTGAAAAATTTGGAGCTTTCATGTCTGTAGAAACCCTTATGCAGCTGCTTGGCGGCGTTGGTATCTTTCTTTATGCCATCAAACTACTTAGTGAGTCACTTCAATCATTAGCAGGAAATAAATTACGTTCCTTGATTGCTGCCTTAACAAAAACTCCTTTACTTGGTGTTATTGTAGGAACTTTTGTTACTGTTTTGCTTCAATCAAGTTCAGCAACCACTGTAATGACAGTGAGTTTTGTTGATGCAGGCTTGATGACTTTGAAACAGGCTGTAGGCGTTATTATGGGTGCGAATATAGGCACAACAATTACTGGGCAGATCGTAGCTTTTAAAGTGAAAGATTTTGCCTATTTGTTTGTGGTTATTGGTGTGTTGCTCAACTTGCTTTCTTCTTCTCAAAATAAGAAATATTTAGGCACAGGCATTATGGCCTTTGGTCTATTATTTATAGGTATGCAAACAATGGAAAGTGCTATGGCATTTTTGCGTGACAGAAAGGACATCTTCCTTATGTTTGCTCACAATCCAATTTTAGGTGTGCTTGCTGGAACTGGTCTTACTCTTTTAGTGCAGTCAAGCTCGGCTACTGTTGGTTTAACTATAGCACTTGGGGCACAAGGTTTATTGCCTATTGAGGCGGCTATTCCTATTATTCTTGGCGATAATATAGGCACAACGATAACGGCAATGCTTGCAGCTATTGGCACAACCCGTTCGGCAAAGCAAGCAAGTGCGGCTCACGTTTGCTTCAACCTTATTGGTGTGATGATATTCTTGCCTTTCTTACCACTTTACGTGCCACTTATTCAGCAAACTGCCGACAGTGTAACCCACCAAATTGCAAATGCTCATACATTGTTTAACATTTGTAATACTTTGCTTTTCTTGCCTTTTGCTACGCCATTTACTATGCTTATCAGAAAGTTTATTCCAGACGAAGAGAAAAAATCAAAGTCTGGTGCACGCTATTTAGATCCACTTCTTATTAAAGCTTCGCCTATTGTTGCAGTATCTGCTTTGAAAAACGAACGTGATCACATGGCAAATATTACATTAAAGCAACTTGTTGCTCTTGAAGATGTCTTCTTTAGCGATAATATAAAGAAAATTGATAAAGTATTGTCTAGTGAAGAAAAGTTAGATCTTCTCACTCGTGACATAACCGAATATGCTTCACATATTGTACAAACTTCATTGCCTGAAGATGTATTGCATGAAGTGTATAAGTATACTGCCTCAGCAAATAACTTAGAAAGAATTGGCGATGAAGCAAGTAATTTAATTGAATTTTACAATTTCAGAACTTCATCAAAGCAAGATTTTTCAAAACAGCTTTTAAACGAATTGCATAAGATGTTTCTTGACGCAAGAAAGGCATACGAACTTGCTTATTCAATAACTTCAAGAGAAGACAATACAAGCGTTGATGCACTTAATGACGAAAAAATTAAGAATGAAGTTTTAGATATTGTGAAAAAACTCAGAAAAAAAGAAGTTGTTTTCAGTACTTCTGCTATGCTTGAAGTTTCACAAGGCTCGCAAGACCCACAAGCAGAAAGAGTTTTCATTGACTCAATTAGAGCTATTGAAAGCATTGCTTATCGTTCAAGCAGATTAATCATTCAAGAGTAGGTTTTTATGAACTTGATGCCCTTGGCTAAACATTGCTCTTCTGTATCCTCCTTTCTTGTGATGGATATATTAGCAAGAGCTCAAGAAATGCAAAGATCTGGCATTGATATCATACATTTAGAAATAGGTGAGCCAGACTTTGACACGCCTTTAGCCATAATGCAAGAAGGGCAAAAAGCCTTAGACTGCGGCGAATGCCACTATACAGCCTCGCAAGGCAATATTGCTTTACGTGAAGCTATTTCTTTGCATTATAAAAAGAAATATAATGTTGCTATAGATGCAGACCAAGTTATTGTTTTTCCAGGCACTTCGCCTGCAATGCAATTGATTTTTTCAGCCTTGCTTGACGAAGATGACGAAGTTGTTATTTCTAATCCTTCTTATGCTTGTTATAAAAACTTTGTTTCTTATGCAAAGGCAAAAGTGCGTGAAGTGCTTACTTACGAAGAAGATGGCTTTCAATATTGTGCACACTCTCTTGCTAAAGCATTAAATAATAAAACAAAAGCGATAGTTATAAATTCACCTACTAATCCTACAGGCATTGTGATGACTGAAGATAAGGTGAAAGAGCTTGTGAAAGTTCGTGACGATTTTGCAAAAGAGCAAGGACGTATACCACTTATACTTTCAGACGAAATCTACCATGGATTAACTTACGAAGGTAAGGAACATTCTGTTTTAGAATATACTAAGCATGCTATAGTTTTTAATGGTTTTTCAAAAGCTTATGCAATGACTGGCTGGCGTTTAGGCTATGCTATAGTGCCAAAAGAATATGTAAAGCCGCTTATTGCACTTATGCAAAATTTCTACCTTTCAGTTAATTCAATGGCACAATGTGCTGGAATATATGCTTTAAATAATGCAGATGACGAAGTAGCATCAATGCGTGCTATTTATAACGAAAGAAGATTATATGTTCTAAAGGCCTTAAAAGAATTAGGTTTTGAAATTCCTGTTGAACCAAAAGGTGCTTTTTATGTATTGATAAATGCAAGGCATTTGGCAAAGACATTTGACGGTTCTTGTGTAAAATTAGCCTACGATATCTTAGAAAAAGCACATATTGGCATAACACCAGGCAGTGAATTTGGCTCTCAGGCAAAAGGCTTTTTGCGTATATCCTATGCAAATTCAATGGAAAATTTACAAGAAGCAATGAGAAGACTAGCTAAGTATATTGAAGAATTTTAGTTGTAATAATTTAGAAAAACAAATCCCCATGTAGTTGAACTATATGGGGATTTTATTTATGTTGTTTATTACAATTAGTCTTTTTTATTTAAACTAGTTTCCTAAAAAGAAATTTCTTAATCTCTCACCAGCAGGGGAATCTTGAGCAATAACTCCATTGAGTGAACTATAAAATGGAGTGTTGTCTCGCTGTGCGATAGATAATGGTGATGTTGAAGCAAGAACAAGGGCTGAAAGAAGTTTGTTTTTACAATCTTGAACTTGTTCAGGAGTAAAACCGGGTTGAGATTCGTGCGTAATTACAGAAGCAAAGTTATTATATGCTGTTCTAAAAGTCTCTTGCATAATATTTCTTTGTGCTGGATTTTGATTCATTGCTTCAATAAACATATCTACAGCAATAGGATTTAAAGCTTCACGAGCTTGCGTTTTGAGGAATGCGCCTACTTCTTCTTTATTTATTTCTGATGCTTTAGTTGGAACACTGCCATTACGAAGAGTAAAGCCACTTTCTGGTTTTAACATTTCTTCTTTTACACGATCATTAAAAGCCTTACCTGGTCCTGAAAGAGAGTCTGCACTAGGCATAAGGCTTAGCAATGTAGTTGCTTTCATATCATTATTAAAAGCCATCGTGTCTCCACCTGTTACTCTAAGAAATGTTTCGCTAGGAGAGGTTCTAAAGTGCTCTGCTAGTCCAGCTTTTGTTTCTGTCATTGTGTTTGTCGTGACAGTTGCTGAAGAAGAGAAGAGCTTAAAAGCATTATCTATTTGTGTTCTTTGTTCTTGGGTAGGCTGTGTAGGTATTGGGAGATGACCTTGCCCATTTAGAGCTGTTCTTTGCATTTCTAACTTATTTCTTGTCATGAGCATAATAGATTCAAGGTTTTGTGTAAAATCTAACCTTTGTTGTGGATTCAAAGATTTATTTCTTGTGAGGCCTGTTAAAACCTCATTAAAATTAGACGTAAAAGACGGTGATCTTAGCTCTTGAAGAGCATTGTTTATAGAATCTAAGCTTGCAGCATGAGTTTGTGAAGCTCCTGAAAAAGTAGCGGCTAACTTTGTTGCAAGTGCTTCTTGCCCTTCTGGAGAAAGTTTTGAAATTGCACCAGCATTTTGTAAAAATGAAGAGAGAGTTGCATGCCCTTTGCCAAGTGATGCAAATTCTGGGTTCTCTCCCATTCTTGTTATTTCAGCATTGACATCATTTGAAATTGCAGTACTTTCAGCTGCTGTAATAACACCTTTAATATCTTTACCTTTTAACTTTCTTTCACCGTCTAAAGCACTTGCGTCTATAGTATTAGTTATTAAATTTAGTGCTTGAAGTTGTGTAAAACCTTTACTTTGTAATTCTCTTGTTAAATTTGCAACAGCTTTTTGGTTTTGGGCTTGAACTGTTTG
>CAYJHN010000100.1:0-7077 GCA_964369985.1 uncultured Desulfovibrionaceae bacterium
CCACCATTTTCAGAAACTGTGTCGATAATCATTTGCCTTACTTCTTCGGCAAGTAGAGTTTTATCTGGCAAAGAAAGGTCTTTTATACCATGAGGTAGATGGCAAGTGTCTAATATTTTGGACATAAATTTAATGTGTTCTATTGCTTAAAGAGTTTAGGATTTTTTGTAGAAGTAATATAGCTGTGTTTTCTTGCTTTGTAAAGTTTTGCCATGTTAAAAGTAGTTTGTTGGCTTCTTCTATGTGCTCTATAGCTTTTTGTTTTGCATTGTCAAAGCCAAGTAGGCTTACCCATGTTGTCTTATCTTTTTCTATGTCGGAGCCTTGTGGCTTGCCCATTGTTTGTGTTTCGCCAACAATATCAAGCATGTCGTCGGTAATTTGAAAAGCAAGTCCAAAATGTATAGCAAATTTTTCACATTCTTTATAAAATTGCTCGCTTGTTCCAAAAAGTAAGGCAGGAATAGTGCAAGCGGCAATAAGTAAGTCGCCTGTTTTTCTTGCATTCATTTCAATAAGTGAGTGCATACTTTTTTTATCAATAGTGCTTTTTTCTAAAATATGTTCATTTGAATTTTCCATTGCTAAATCAAGAACTTGCCCCGCAATCATTCCTTTTGAACCAGCTCTAAGCGAAAGTGCTTTTATTGCTTGAAGAACATTGTGTGCAGAAAAATCAGCATTTGCAAGCATGTCAAAAGCATCTGTTAAAAGAGCATCGCCAACTAATATAGCTGTTGCTTCGTCATAAGCCTTGTGGCATGTTGGTCTGCCACGTCTTAGATCGTCGTCGTCCATTGCTGGTAAATCATCGTGTATGAGCGAATAGGTATGAATCATCTCAAGTGCAAGTGCTGCAGGAATAAGTCTACTTGACTGAAAAGCTTCTGCTTTTTGTAGGGCACAAATCTCACCAAATAAAAGCACAAGCAAGGGGAGTATTCTTTTGCCGCCAGCAAGAAGAGTATAGTTTAAGGCTTCTTTGAATTTTGTTTTATCTATAAGCAAGTCTTGTTCTTGATAGATTTTTGATAAAGCGTCTTCAATTTCTGCTATATATTTTTTTTGGTATTGTGAAGCTAATTCCATTAAATCAGTGTTTGCTTGCATGCGTGCTTCCTTTTGAGAGTAGGCAAGTTTAGTAATTGCTCAGAATTATAGAAGTTAATCTTTTACTTGAAAGTCAATCAATTCATTGTCTTGAAGTAATTTTATTTCGTGCTGAGCTGAATCTATAAGTTCTTGACACATTTTAGAATGATTAAGCCCCTCTTTGTAGAGGTTTAGACTGTCTTGCAAAGGAATATTGCCTTTTTCAAGCAAAGCAATAATTTCTTGTAAGCGTGTAAGCCTTTCTTCAAATGGAATTTGCTCTTCTTTTTTAGTGCTTTGGCGTACTTTTTTTTCTGTAGTCATAGTATATTCCTTAAGGGCGGTTTCTTATTTTTTTGCTGGTTTTTTCATTTTTGAAGGTGCAAGTAAAGGTTCAATGTCAACGCTATAGCCTTGTAATATAAGGCTAAGGTGTAAGTGAGGTCCACTTACTCTACCTGTTGCCCCAGCATAGCCGATAAATTGGCCTGCTTTGACTTCTTGCCCTTCTTTTACTCTGATATCTGATAAATGAGCATAGCTTGTTATCATGCCTTGCCCGTGATCTATCATGACAAGGTTACCAGAATAGTATTGTAATTCAGCTACTTTTACTACACCATCTGCAACGGCATGAAGCTTGGCACCTATTGCTGCTCTAAAATCTGTGCCTCTATGCACTGACTTTGTTGAACCATTGTACACGCGTTTTACGCCAAATTCTGAGGTCATCTTAGAATCAATAGAACGAGTAAGTGGCAATTGTAAAGTATTTTTCATTGTGCGTGAAGCATAAACTTTGCCATTTTTTGCTCTATTTGCAGCAATTTGATCTTGCACTTCTTGTGGTGGAGTTAAATATTTTTGTTCTACTGTGATTGTAGTTTTACGCCAGTCAACAGTGATTGGTTTTATATACTTACTAAAAGAAGTGTTGCCATATTGCACAACTACTTTACGCTTTTGTGTGTCGTCTGTAGGCATGGCTAAGAGGATTTTTCCTCTTACAGCATTATTTTCTTTTTCTAAATGAAGTGGGATTTTCATGTCTAGCCAATGAATGAAAACCTTGTCATAATCAGGGTTTTCATCATAAAAGTTCAAAACAATAGCATTTCCTTGTTTTACTTGATCTGGTATTTCTATCACAGGTTTTGCAACAGCAAATGTAGCTTGAAGTATTAAGCAAAAAAGAAAAAGCGATAGTGTTTTTGGGCTAAAAATAGCTTTGGTTTTATTAAAAAAGTGCATTTAATTATTCCTTTAAATTATTTCTAATTCGTGTTTTGTGATTCGAGCTTTTGAATCTTTAAATTCTAAACAAATTTCTTCTTTATCTAAAAGATCTTTAGCAGATAAGGCTAGAGTTTCTTTGTTGTTTTCAATTGAATGTATAAGAGCATAGCCTTTTTCAAGCGGGGCATAAGGATTGTGTGCCTCTAAGATTGCAGTGCTTTTTTGTACTTCTTGCTCGAGTTTTTGCATTTGTATAAGCATACAAGA
Organism: uncultured Desulfovibrionaceae bacterium; assembly: GCA_964369985.1. Taxonomy (GTDB): domain Bacteria; phylum Desulfobacterota; class Desulfovibrionia; order Desulfovibrionales; family Desulfovibrionaceae; genus CAYJAZ01. The sequence continues at coordinate 2,596 of CAYJHN010000100.1, forward strand.
AGAAAGATTTTTTTGAGAGAGCATTAATTCATGCTTTTTAGGTTTTATAAAATCTTTAAAAGTGTGTAATCTTTCTTGTAAATTTTTTAATTTTTCAGCTTGAGCTAAGAGCGTTTGTGTAGGAAAAAGCCTTAGCCTTTGTCTTGCATTTATAAGCAAAGCTGCTTGAGCATGCACTTTTTGTGCTGGCGACAAAAGAGAAAGTGAGCGAGATAAATAATTGAAAGTATTTGTTTTTTGATCAAGTAAGTTAAGCATTGCTTGATTAAGCTTTTGCATGTCAAAACTTTCTGCTTTCTCTTCTATAGTATTTTCAATACTTTTTGTGAGTTTTGTTTCTAGTTCGTCAATATATTGCGTATAAGCTTTTTTCTCATTCCATAAGTGGGACACTACATGCGAAGGCGTTGCAGCCGATTTGTCAGCAACATAGTCGGCAATAGTAATGTCTACTTGGTGACCTATACCAGTAATAAGTGGGATTTTAGAGTCAAAAATCGCCCTTGCTACTATTTCTTCGTTGAAGGAAAATAAATCTTCAAGCGAGCCACCACCACGAATAAGAACAATAATATCAGCCCATTTTTCTTTATTTACTCTTTGTATAGCAGAAACAATAGAAGGGGCAGATTCCATGCCCTGTACTGCTATTGGATAGATATGAAATTTTGAGTTCATGCCATATTGTCTTGCTATTCGGCAAAAGTCGTGAACAACAGCACCTTGTGGCGAAGTTAATATAGCTACTTTTTTGGGGTTTTTGGGAAGTTCTTTTTTGTGTTTTTCGTCAAATAAGCCTAGTGCAAAAAGTTTTTTCTTCAATTCTTCAAAGGCTTTATGTAAATTGCCCTTGCCTGCTTCTTCTGCTGTATCAATAATAAATTGATAGGCACCGCGTGGCGGATAGACATTGAGCGAGCCAGAAAAAAGTATTTCCATACCTTGCTGCATGCTTTTAGCAAGGCTTGGAATAGGCTTGTCAAAAACTTCGCCTGTGTTTGGATCAAAGCTGATATCTTTTTGCTGATGCTTATACCAAACACAGGGCAGAAGTGCGTTTTCGTCTTTTATGGAAAAGTAGATATGCCCAGAAGACGCTCTTGTAAGGTTTGTCACCTCTCCTTTCACACTAATATAGGGAAAGGAAGATTCAAGAGTGCGTTTAATAACTTGTGTTATTTCTGAGACAGAATGTACTTTTGCCATGTTTTTTCCTAGTTTTATTGAGATATATTGGTGATGTTTATATTTATTTCCACATTTCCAATACTTCTTCATAATACTTATTGAATAAAGGCATGAAGTTGTCTGCTTCTAATGGAGTTTTTTCGTTAGTTTTACGGTTTTTTACTTCTATAGTATTCTTTGCTAAGCCTTTAGAACCAATTACAATTTGAACAGGTATACCAATAAGATCAATATCTTTAAACTTGATACCAGCTCTTTCTTTTCTATCGTCATACAAGACATCAATGCCTTGTTCTGTTAACGTATTATAGATTTCTTCCGCTTTTTTATTTGCTTCTTCGTTTTCTATATCGAGGTTGAGTAATGCAATGCTAAATGGAGCTAATGGCGGTGGGAAAACAATGCCATTATCGTCATGATTTTGTTCTATACATGCGGCAACAACACGAGAAACACCAATGCCATAACAGCCCATAATCATAAGGTTTTCTGCACCGTTTTCATCAATGTATTTTGCTTGAAGTTTTTCGCTATACTTTGTGCCTAGTTTGAATATGTGCCCAACTTCAATGCCTTTTTCCATGCGAATAGGGGCAGCGCACACAGGACAAGGATCGTCCGCAGTAATAAGGCGAAGATCAGCGTATTTCACAATTTTGCAATCTCTTGAAAGGTCAACATTTTTATAATGTGCATCGTTCTTGTTAGCACCAACAACATAGCCCTTTGCTGTCATAAGCTCATTGTCAGCATATACAGGAATAGAAAGATTAACAGGGCCAGCAAAGCCAACTTTTGCCTTTGTGAACTCTTCAACTTCATGCGCGAAAGCCATACGGATTTCATTTGCATCAAGCATATTTTTCACTTTAACAATATTCATTTCTCTATCACCACGAACTAAAACAGCAAGAGCTTTTTCGTCTGCAACAAGAATAAGTGTTTTTACCAAAGTTTTAGCATCAGCTTTCATAAATGCTGTAAGCTCTTCGATTGTATGAACATTTGGTGTTGAAACTTCTTCGTATTCAGGGCATGTTTCTTCACTTGGCTTGCCGTTAAAAACAACAACTGAACGCTCAGTATTTGAAGCCCATGAACATTCAGGATGTCTTGTGCAAGAAGCAATAGTGTCTTCGCCAGTTTGTGCAAGCACCATAAATTCATGCGAGAAAGAACCACCAATAGAACCAGAATCTGCCTCTACCATACGGTAGTTAAGTGCCATGCTTTTGAAAATAGCATTGTAGGCTGAACGCATTTTTCCGTAAGAAATATCAGCAGTTGCGTCGTCTTTATCAAAGGAATAGGCATCTTTCATGATAAATTCTCTACCACGCATAAGACCAAAACGTGGGCGAATTTCGTCTCTAAATTTTGTTTGTATTTGATAAAGATTAATAGGTAATTGCTTGTACGAACGAATTTCGTGTCTAATTAAATCAGTAATAACTTCTTCGTGAGTTGGCCCTAAGCAAAATTCTCTTTCGTGTCTGTCTTTGATACGCAATAATTCCTTGCCATAAAATTGCCAACGACCAGATTCTTCCCATAAATCAGCAGGTTGAACCATAGGTAAGAAAACTTCTAAAGCGTCTTCTCTATTCATTTCTCTGCGAACAATTTGCGAAGCTTTTTCTAAAGTGCGAAGACCAAGCGGAAGCCATGAATAGATGCCCGAAGTGAGCTTTCTTATCATGCCGGCACGTAAAAGGAGTTTGTGGCTGACAACTTCAGCGTCTGATGGAGCTTCTTTCAATGTTGGAATATAATATTTACTAAAACGCATATTCTCTACCTATTCTCTCTTTGTAAATTTCTAAATGTTGTTATTTTTCTTGTATTCTGCAATCAGAATATCTACTTCTTTGGTAAAAACTTCTAGTAATTGACTTTCAGGTAAGCTATGAATAACTTTACCATTTTTGAATATTACACCCTTGTTTTTTCCGCCTGCTATGCCAATATCTGCTCCTTTAGCTTCACCTGGTCCGTTTACAACACAGCCCATAACTGCAATTTTCAGCGGCACAGCAATGTTTTTATACAATTTTTCTATTTTTTCTGCAAGTCTTATAAGGTCTATCTGCGTGCGGCCACAAGTAGGGCAAGAAATGATTTCTACATTTTTTTGCCTAAGCCCAAGAGAGCGTAAAATTTCGTAAGCAACTCGCACTTCTTCTATAGGATCAGCCGTGAGTGAAACTCTTAACGTGTCGCCAATGCCTTGTGCAAGAAGGCTTCCAATGCCAACAGCAGAATGTATTGTGCCCCTAAAAAGCGTGCCAGCTTCTGTTATGCCAACATGTAAAGGGTAGGGGGAAATCTTATGAATTTCTTGGTAGGCAGCTATTGTTTCAACAACATTGCTTGATTTTAATGAGATTTTTAAATTTGTAAAAGCTCGATTTTCTAGCAAATGAGCATGATAAAGAGCACTTTCAACTAATGCTTTTGCGCAAGGCTTTTTGTATTTTTCTAAAATAGATTTTTCTACAGAACCGCTATTTACACCAATGCGTATAAAGGCTTCGTGTTCTTTTGCACTGTCAGCTAATGTATTGATATTTTTGTCAGATCCAATATTTCCTGGATTGATTCTTAATCCGCTAAGTCCTGCATCAAGGGCGTCAAGAGCAAGTCTATAGTCAAAATGTATGTCAGCAATAAGTGGAACAGGCGAAAATTCTTGAATTTTATTTAAAGCCTGAGCAGCTTCTTTGTCAGGCACGGCAAGCCTAATTATTTCGCAACCTTCGTTTACAAGAGCGTCAATTTGCATGCAAGTAGCTTCAATGTCAGCTGTTTTTGTATTGAGCATACTTTGCACAAGTATAGGATGATGCTTGCCTAAGAATAAAGTTTTACCTTTATGCTTTATCACAAGTTCATTTTTTTCTTTTGTTCTAAATTCGTTAAGAAGATCATTTTGCATAGCTAGTTCTTTTTAATAAAAAAGGACAAATCCCGAACTTAAAAAATTAAGTTCGAGATTTGTTTTTGTAGATTGTTATAAATATTAATTATTTAACAAAAGAGCGTTCAAATAAATCAGCAATAGCTTTTTTGCCATCTTCATTAAGAAAACGTGTGCCAGTTGCTGCAAATTGACTGCATGTGATCTTCACATTTTCGGTTTTGATCCACGCATCTTTATTCCACTTGAACCACGCTTTTTTCTCTTGATCAAAAACATATAAAGGTTTGTTACAAATTTTTGCGTATTCAGCACCCCAACCAGTACCACCGTTTACAGTGTTATCTTCTTGAATAATTCCAACAACAAAGATTTCT
>CAYJHN010000101.1:0-2699 GCA_964369985.1 uncultured Desulfovibrionaceae bacterium
GGAGTTTGAGGGGAAAAAACCTCACTTTTCAAAGTGTGGTTTTTTCCCCTCAAAAGTAACTATTTCCAAAAAAGGTTTAAAAATGAACTACACTAAAGATGTAAACTTTTTTGCTGGCAATGACCCACATAAATTAGTAGAGCAATACGGCTCACCTCTTTATGTTTACAATGAAAAAATATTGAGACAATGCTGTAAAGATTTGAAATCACTCTCAACTTCACCGCAATTTCACGTTGATTATTCTACAAAGGCAAATAATAATGTAGAATTATTAAAAATCATTCGTTCCGAAGGTTTACATGTTGATGCAATGAGCCCAGGCGAACTTTTTATGAATAAAAAAGCTGGTTTCACAGCAAAAGAAATGCTCTATGTGTGCAACAACGTTTCAAAAGACGAATTAAAAAATGCTGTAATAAATGACTTACTTATCAGTGTAGACAGCCTTTCACAATTAGAAAGTCTTGGACAAGTTATGCAAGAAAATCAGGGCTATGCATATTCAAACAAAGCCATGATTCGCATAAATCCTGGTAAAGGTGCTGGCCACCATCAAAAAGTTATTACTGCTGGTAAAGAAACTAAATTTGGCATAAATATGGAAGATTTAGACAAAGTTTATGCCATCGCAAAGCAATACAATCTTACAATTGTTGGTATCAACCAACACATTGGCTCGCTCTTTATGGAAGCGCAAGACTATATAGATGCATTAGAAATCATGCTTGATTTTGTTTCTTCACTTCCAACTTTTGCAGATATCGAAGTGATAGATTTTGGTGGCGGTTTTGGTATTCCATACAAGAAGTATGAAAATCAAGAAAGATTAGATTTAGCTAAGCTCTCAACTTTATTACATAAAACTATCACAGATTTTGCTGAAAAACACGCATATAAAGGTAAGTTCTTCATCGAGCCAGGTAGATATGTAGTTGCAGAATCAGCATTAATTCTTGGTACAGTGCATGCAATCAAAGAAAATGCAGGCACGCATTATATAGGAACAGACATTGGCTTCAATGTATTACAAAGACCAGCTATGTACGATTCACATCACGATATGGAAGTATTGAAGAAAAATGCAAGTACAGAAAGAAAAGTTCAAACTATTGTAGGAAATATCTGCGAATCAGGCGATATACTTGCAAAGAAACGTGACTTGCCAACAGCTGAAGTTGGCGATTTAGTTGCTGCTCTTGATGCTGGTGCTTACGGTTTCTCAATGGCATCTAGCTATAACCAGCGCCCTCGCCCAGCTGAAATCCTAATCGAAGAAAATGGCAATGTTCGACTTATTCGCCGTGCTGAAACTTTAGAGGATTTAGCTCAGTATTTTGTTTAATTTTTGGAAAAAGGGATAAAGAGTTTTTTGAGGGGGAACCGCATTTTTTTTTAAAAAATGAGTTTCCCCCTCAAACTCCCCCTCCTTAAAAAACAATAAAAAAAGACTGCGTATGCAGTCTTTTTCAGTTTTAAAGACAAGAGCCTTTATTATAACTATTTGATTTTAAGTTAAACTTTGAACATTCTACTTTCTAGTCAATATACCAAGTTTGCCCTTGTGCAGTGTCTTTTACCAAGACTTTCATTTCAATAAGTGCGTCTCTGATTTCGTCAGATTTTGCAAAATCTTTATTTGCTCTTGCTTCTTTTCTTTGCTCAAGCATCTTTTCAACTTCTGCCAAGTTTATATTTAATCTTTTTGCGTGTGCAAGTTTTAATTCTTCAAGGAATTTCTTTGGTTCATCATTGATGAGCCCTAGTATTGAAGTCCAATCTTGAATAAATTCAAGAAAGTCTTTAAGCAATTTCTCAGCTTCTGGAGCTGTGATAAGGTTTTTTGTTTCTAAGACACGGTTGAGCAGTCTTGTTGCTGAAAAAATATGCCCTATGGCTGCGGCAGTATTGAAATCATCATACATTGCAGCAAAGAAATTTTGCTTGATTGCAGCATATTCTGAATAAATACTTTCGTCCCAAGTTTTACTTTTTTTCTTGAGATTTGGCAGAATTTCTTGTACTGCGGCAATACATTCATAGATTTTCTTTAATGATTTTTCTGCTTCGTCTAATGCCTCAAATGAAAAATCTATTGGCGATCTGTAATGTTTTGTGATTAAAAAGAAGCGTAAACATTCTGGCAAGCGATTTTCTAAAATATCACGAATTGTCTTGAAATTATTCAAGCTTTTTGACATTTTTTCTGAATTTATCTGTACAAAACCATTATGCATCCAATAATGTGCAAATTCTTGCCCTAAGGCTGCTTCTGATTGTGCAATTTCATTTTCGTGATGCGGGAAAATCAAATCTTGCCCACCACCATGAATATCTAAAGGCAATTCAAGAGTTTTTTCACTCATAGCAGAACATTCAATATGCCACCCAGGTCTACCCTTACCCCATGGAGATTCCCAGTAAGGTTCGTTTGGCTTAGCAGACTTCCATAACACAAAATCAAATGGATTTTCTTTATTTTCATCTACTTCAATGCGTGCACCAGCTTGCATATCTTCTAAAGTTCTTCCAGATAATTTACCATAATCCTTGAAGGAATCTACTCTAAAATTAACATCACCCGTCTTTGTTGGATAGGCATGGCCTTTTTTGATTAATCTTTCGATAATATCAATCATTTCAGGAATATATTCTGTAGCCCTTGGCTCTATATCAGCTCTTTGAACAAAGAGTCTGTC
>CAYJHN010000101.1:2709-7073 GCA_964369985.1 uncultured Desulfovibrionaceae bacterium
GTCCATATCTTCGTGAAATGCCTTGATATATTTTTCAGCAATTTCTTGTGAAGTCACATTTTCTTGATTTGCTCTATTGATGATTTTATCGTCTATATCGGTGAAATTACGAACAAAAGTAAGATCGTAATTCAAAAAACGTAAGAAACGTGAAATTACGTCAAAAACAACTGATGAGCGAGCGTGCCCAATATGCGAATAATCGTAAGCTGTGATACCACAAGCATACATGCTTACTTTTCCAGGTCTTTGTGTTTTAAATTCTTCTTTCTTTCTTGTTAATGTATTATAAACTTGCATTATATAACCTATCTATTGAATATTGATTGCTTTTTCTATTCTTTCTAGCACTTTTTCCTTGCCTAATAATGAAGCAATAAGAGCAAGTGATGGGCCGCTTGATTGACCTGTCAAAGCACAACGCAATGCAGGGCCAATATTTTTGAATTTGAGATTGTTTTCTTCTACAAAGCCGTGAATACAATGATCTAATTCATCTGAAGTAAAGTCAGTGATAGCTGAAAATTTTTCACAAATCTTTGCAAGCAATGCTTTACTGTCATCATTAATAGATTTTAATGCTTTTTCTTCATATGACAAGCTTGATGTATTAACTATGTCATTTGCAAAAGATTCGATTTGGCTTGAAAGCTGAGCTAAATTACCTGCTCTATCTTTAAATAAAGGCAATAAGGCTAGGGAATATGAGCTCATTTGTGTTTTACATGCAGCATGAAAAGCTTCTAATAAAGCCATAATTTCATCATCGCTTGACTGTTTGATATAATGTGAATTGAGCCATTCTAATTTTGCTGGATCAATTCTTGAAGGCGAAGCATTGAGATTTGTGCCATCAAAGAGTGAAATTAAATCTTTAAGCGTGAATATTTCATCATCGCCATGTGACCAGCCTAAACGCACGAGATAGTTTACTAAAGCTTGTGGTAACATGCCGTCTTGTTGATATTCGATAACAGCTCTTGCACCATTTCTTTTTGAAAGTTTTTGTCCATCAGGCCCTAAAATCATAGGAACATGGCCAAATACTGGAATTTCCCAGCCCATTGCTTGGTAGATTAAAATTTGTTTTGGTGTGTTTGCAACGTGATCATCGCCTCTTAATGCGTGAGATATTTGCATATCATGGTCATCAACAACCACAGCAAGATTGTAGGTTGGCATATTGCCAGACATTTGTGGTCTGCGTATAATCATATCATCTAATTCATTGACATCAGTAACAATTTTACCTTTTACCATATCATCAAAAATAACTTTACCTGAGCTTGGTAATTTCAAACGCACAACAGCATCAGGGCTAAAAGCGAGATTGAGATCTCTGCATTTACCATTATAGCGTGGTTTTTCGCCTTTTTCTTCGGCTTCTTTACGCATAGCGTCAACTTCGTCAGGAGTGCATGTGCAATAGTATGCAGAACCGTTTTCTAACATAGTTTCAACTACTTCATTATATCTTTCAGCTCTTTTTGTTTGATAAACAAGCTCGCCGTCCCAATCAAGTCCAAGCCATTTCATTGAGGCAAGAATAGAATCAGTGTATTCTTGTTTTGAGCGTTCTATATCTGTGTCTTCAATTCGTAAAACAAATTCACCGCCTAAATGCCTTGCTAAAAGCCATGAAAAAATAGCAGTTCTTGCACCGCCAATATGCAGGTGACCAGTTGGACTTGGGGCAAATCGAGTGATTATTTTCTTTTCTGATGACATATTCTATCCTATTAGCTTGATTTTATTGTTACAGTATACTTTTTGATAAAGTCCACTGGATAATACGAATGTTTTGCTTGCCTTAAACCTTGTAAGCCTAAATCTTGCTCCCTATTGATTAAAGCATAATCTTTCACAGTATTTAGAATGAAAAATTTATTAATAGCTTGGTATACACCTTGGTAGTTCGCATCTGCTTTTTCAAAATGCACTACAAATGTCTTGTCGTCAAGTTTTTCCCCTAAGGTAAAGGCAATAAGCTTGCCTTCATGGTAGAGTGCTCCACCTCGAATAGCGGGAAATTTAACTATATTTTCAAATAAATACTTTGTACCAACAAATTCTGCAAATAATATTTCTTGGTATTTGCAATCATTTACCTTGCACCATTTTTCTTGCAATTCAAGTATTTCATCTTTCATATCTTGGCTGATATGATTGTCAAATTCTCTGTAGTCAAGTTCATAATTATCAAGATATTTATTTACATGATTTCTTTTTTTACTGTATTTATTTCCTTTTAGATTTGCTAAATCATCTCTATTATAAAGGTATTCAAAATCATCTTCATGTTCTGTGATTATACAATTTTCTTTAAATTGTGTGCAAAGAATATTTTTTAATATTTCTGGCACCCTATATAAGCTTATTCCTTGAGAAATTTTAGCAATTTTTGTAAAATCTATACTATTCCAGTCACCTAGTGGAGGATAGTAGATATTATCTCTATTTTTTAACCACAAAAGATTATCTTCTTCTTTATAGGAAAATTCGTATAAATTATTCCATATAAGTAAGTTGATAAAGCTGTAGTCTGCAGTTTTTTGTGGGCAAGCTTCTATATATTTTGTTATGACTTCTCTATCACTATACGATACTTCTTTATAATTCATCTTTATTCTCATTGTCTTTTATTCTTATTTCTTATGCGACTGAGCACATAAAAACTCGTGCTTAGATAAAGTCTTCTCTCTTATTTTACTTTTTCTATCAAGCAGTTAAAACCTAATTTATAATGCCTAGCTTCTTATTGAGCATTTTTACAATTTTTATTCATAGCATGCCTATACCATGGGCGACCATAAAAAACGTAAAGCATTGTAGAGCATTGGTACACTGTAGAAATTAACATTGCTAAATACACGCCCTTTGAACCCATTTCAAGATTATGTGCTAAAAAATAAGCAAGTGGCAATCTAATACACCATACACCAGTAGTATTAAAAATGAGCGAATATATTGTAGCTCCAGCACCTGTCATTATACCAGATAAGACCATTGTTCCAATTGTAAATGGTGTAGAGAAAATATTAAATATAAGATACCATCTAATATTATAAATAACATGAGGATCTTCAGTAAAGAAGCCTGCTAATTCATCAATAAATGGCAGCATAACAAATCCAACTGTGCTCATAATTAATACACCAGTAGCACATACTGTGATGCCAATTTTCTTTGCTTCTTCTACATTTCCAGAACCAAGTGCATGCCCTACTAATATGGCAGCCGTAGCATTAAAGGCAACTGCTGGCATAAAAAGTATTGATTCAATACGCATACCTGCTGTTAACCCAGCAAGCACGGCTGTACTGTCTTGTACAGATGCTGCAACACCAAAAAGCACAAGATAGCCAGTTTGCCAAAGTGCTTGCATTGCAAGGGCTGGTAAGGCAACTTTAAATAAATAAGGCGCTGCTTTTTTAATCCAATTAATAGAAAGGATTGTCAAAGAAGTAAGCATTTTTTCTTTTATCAAAATTAAAACAGAAAGCAAGGCACCTGTAAAGACAGAAAAAACCGTTGTCCATGCAACACCAGCAATGCCATAGGCTTCAAAACCAAAATAACCTAATCCAAAAGCCAAATCTCCAAATAAATTGAAAACACAAACAATAAAACCAATAAATAGTGGCCTTTTTACTAATTTAGCAGCCCTAAATAAAACATTTGAAACGAAATAAATATAATGAAATGGCAATGCTAAAAGAAGTAAATCCCAGAAGTAAAGAGCAATTGGCTGCACTTCTTGAGGAATATTTAGCGTGCCCAAAATAAAAGAGCCTAGCGAATAGCCTAATAAAGAAAAAATCAAAGCAAGTGCCAGTGCTAGCATAAGCACAAGTAATGTATATTTTTTTACCCTATCGTATTTTTTTGCACCAAGCGATTGCGAAATAACAGCCATAGCACCAGAACCAAGGCTCATAGCAAGCACCATGACAAAAGCCTGTATTTGCCCTATCACACCAATAGAGGCTTGTGCAGGCGGAGAAATTTTGCCCGCAACCCAAGTGTCCGTGAGGCTAACAAATAAAGTAGTAAACATAAGAAGTACTTGCGGAATAACAAGTGAGGAAATTTCCTTCCAGTTCACACTTTGTATAAATGATTTTGTTTTTTCGATCTTTGTCATTATGTAGACTTCTTTATAAAGCAATGCTTACTAAAATAATTTTTGAAAAAGGGATATTTTTAGGCTTGAGCAATAAATACATATTTCAAAGCCAACTAATATTAGGCTTCAATAATAATATACATATTTTTGTATTAAATAAAGTATAAAATAAAAATAAAAAACAAAAGAATAACGAATGCTTAGTTGATAAGCCCTCACTTCAACAAAGACTAGTTTT
>CAYJHN010000102.1:0-7055 GCA_964369985.1 uncultured Desulfovibrionaceae bacterium
TTGCTACCGAGGGATTTTAAGTCCCTTGTGTCTACCTATTCCACCACTCGGGCGTGTTGAGCATGTTGAACACGTCAACCGTGAAAAAAGTTCTAGCAACATTCGCTTTAATAGTCAAGCAAAAAGTTGCATTTTTTTAAACTTTTTTTATTTTATTTTTATAACTTGTATTTATCAGAATGAAAATTTCTTTTTCTTCACGCCTTTATAAGTGATATAGCAAGATTCCCAGTTTATATTATTTTTATCTACAAAAAGCATTTTAAAGCTGAGTGCTTCATTAAGTATATTTTTTATTTGGCTACACATTTTATTGAAGGTACTTTCTGTATAAACTGGCAAGGTTAAGTGAATTTGCAAGCCATCTGCTACTTCAAGGATATTGACTTGTCTTGAACCAGCTTTTGCAAAGATTTCTTTGAGTTTTTCTTGTAATTCTTCTTCTATTTCCTGCACTTCTTCAAAAGTGAGCTCTTCATCGTATTCTAAAAGCGCAAAAATTTCAAAACCAACTTTCGACATAGTCCAAAAACTCCTCACTTGTTATTTTCTCTTTTTTTGTTTAAACTATTTTTGTCAAAATGACAAGAAAAGGATATTTTAAAAGGAATTTTTATGCCCAAATTGCGTGCCGACCAACTTCTCGTCAACAATCAACTTGCTGAATCAAGAGAGCAAGCCAAAAGGCTTATCATGGCAGGAAAGGTTGCCTATATACCTAAAAACAAAGAAGAAAACTTTAAAAATGAAGATCTTATCTTAGTTTCTAAACCAGGCAACACCTTAGCTGAAGACACAAAATTTTGTCTTATTGGCCAAGAACGCTTTGTGAGTCGAGGTGCTTATAAGTTATTGACGGCATTAGAATATTTTAATCTTGATGTCACTGACTACACTTGCCTTGATGCTGGTGCGTCTACTGGTGGCTTTACAGACTGTCTTTTACAGCACAATGCAAAAAAAGTGTATGCCGTAGATGTGGGCACTTTGCAATTACACGAAAAACTAAGAGCAGATTCTCGCGTTATTTCAATGGAAAACACAAATATACGCCACGCACAAAAAGAGCTTATTCCAGAAGAAATTGATATGATAGTTATTGACGTTTCTTTTATTTCGCTTACATTAATAATGCCTGCTTGCATGCAATGGTTAAAAAATAATGGAAAAATTCTTGCTCTTATAAAACCGCAATTTGAAGTGCAATCAAATCAAACAAAGAAAGGCGTTGTACGCGACGAAGCTATTAGGCAAGAAGCTGTTGATAAAGTTATACAATTTTGTGAAAACACGCTTGACTTAGAATTTCACGGCATTGTGCCTTCAGCGATAAAAGGCCCTAAGGGCAATCAAGAATATCTTGCATATTGGAGTAAAAATGCCTCATAATGACAGTCAAATTATAAAAGACTTTAAAGACAATAAAGCAAAAAAAATACTTGTTTTACAACAAAGACAATTAGGTGACGTTTTATTGTCAACTCCAGTTTTTTCTGCCTTACATAAGGCTTTTCCGCAAGTTCAAATAGATTTTTTTACAGAAAAAAAATGCCTTCCAATCATTGCAAACAATCCTCATATACAAAATATCCATCTCATTGATAAAAATACTCATCCAAGCTTTTTTTCACAAATAGGATTTTATCGTCAGGTAGCTAAAAGCGATTATGATGCCGTGATAAACTTGCAAAATCTACCGCGCTGTCTTATGCAAGTATTTTTTTCTCAGGCAAAATACAAAATTGGCATGCACGAAAAAGGCTATAAAAACGCTTTTTATACGCATACTATTAAACAAACAAGCACTTACGCTTCTGCAAGAAAACTAGATTTACTTGCTCCTTTTGGAATTAGCTCTTTTGAAAATGCTAAACCTGAAATATATTTAACAGAAGAAGAAAAAACACAAGCATTAAAAGTGCTGAGCGAACATGCTTTTTCAGAAGAAAAAACGCTTATTATCATGGACGTGACTCATAAAGATATAAAGCGCACATATCCTAGAAAATATTATGCTCAAATAATTGAATACATACACAAATGTATTCCAAATGCACTTTTTTATTTTTTTCGAGCTCCAAATGAAGAAGAGCAAGTACAAGAATGTATTGACCTACTTTCAAAAGATATTTGCTATATTTTTCCTGAAAAATGCCCAAGTATAAGAATATCTGCAGCAATTATGTCTTTTGCAAAATACCATATAGGAAATTGTTCTTTTCCAAGACATCTTGCAGTTTCTTTAGATATTCCTTCAACAACAATGATTTCTTTTAAAGAAGACATGTGGGATTTTCCTGATGAAAAACATTTAACCCTATCAATAAGCCTTGATTGTCAACCTTGCACAAATAGAAAATGCATAGAACCTAAATGCCTTAATGAACTCTATCCCGAACTTATACAAGAAAAAATAGTTGATCACATTCTCAAACACATAGAAAAGAAATAAACACTCTTTTTTACATTTAAAACAAGAAAAAGCCTTGCAAAAAAATATATATGCAAGGCTTTTTTTATTATTGATAAACTTTTTCCTAATGGAAAATTATTTCTTTAAAAAACTTCATAAAGAGCCTTTTTTCTTATTTTTACTTACAATAGAACTAAGACTTTAGCTCGATTATGAGATTTGAAAGTTGATTTGATTGTTCGCTAAGCATGATTACAGCTTTATTTGCACTGCTCATAGCTTCATTTGTTTTGCCTACAACTCTTGAAACTTCTTCTACTGAAATAGCAATTTCGTCAGAAGTTGCAGATTGTTCTTCGCTTGCTGTTGCTATTGCTCTAATGCCATCAGCACTTTCTTCTGCCATTGCTAAAATGCCCGCTAAAGCCTCTCCACTAGTAATGGCAAGGGCTGCAGCCTCTTCAATATTTTTCACAGTAGAATCTATTTGTTGAACATTTAATTCTGTGCTTTGTTGTATTGCAGTAATTGCTTGTGAAACATCTGATGTTGAAGTCATTGTTTTTTCAGCAAGTTTACGAACTTCATCAGCAACAACAGCAAAACCACGCCCTGCTTCGCCTGCTCTAGCCGCTTCAATAGCTGCATTGAGTGCAAGCAGATTTGTTTGATCTGCTATATCAGAAATAACACTCATAACTGCATTGATTGACTGTGCATGTTCTGCAAGTTCGCTCATGCTCACGCGTATAGCAAGAGATTCATCACGTAGGCAAATCATTGTTTCCTGTGTTTGCTTTGTAATACGTGCACCTTCATTCGCTTTTTGTTTTGTGTGTTCAGCAAGTTCTGCACTGCTATTAGAATTTTTTGCCACTTCAAGCACAGTTGAATTCATTTCATCCATTGCAGTTGCTGTTTCTGTCATACGCATTGAAGTTGTTTCAGCACCCTTTGCAGAAACGCTTATTTCTTCTGTAAGCTGTTCAGAGGCAAGAGCAATATTTTGTACAATGTCTTCTAAACGAGACGCTGCTTCGTGACGTCCATTTACTAAGGCCTGCTCTGCTTCATTAATAAGCTTTACTTCTTTATTGCGATCAAAAACCATGTCAACATAACCGATATGCTTTCCCTCTGGAGTAAGAAGACGAGCCGCCATTGCTTTAAAATGCCCTAAACCAGGCTGTTCAAAGTCTACATCTGAAATATTTCTTTCACAGCACTCAATAGCACAATTTTCCGTACGACAAATCGAAGCGCCCCAAGTATAACAAGGCTGCCCAATCAGCTCACTTGGTGACTTGCCAATCATGTTTGATACAGCAGAGTTAACAAATGTGAAATTTCTGTTTGTATCCATTGCAGCTAATGGCGAAGGTATACAGTTTAATATAGCTTGATACCAATCTGATTGATTTTTTAGGTTTACAACCATTTCATGCATAGAATCTGACAAAAGATCAAATTCATCTTTTCTGTTAAATTTCGGTGCTATAGCCTCTTTGTCACCCTCGGCTATCTTCTTTGCATATCTAGCTAATTCTTTAATAGGACGAGCAAAATGCACGCCAGTATACGCTACTAGAGCAAGCAAGACAAGAATAACACCAAGTGCAGTCATCATTGTTTTGGCACTCGCTTCATCTTGAGCTTTAAAAGCAGCACTTGTTGGCATACCAATAAACCACATGCCTATAGTTTTACCACTAGAGATTTTTGCAGGCCAGTAAGCTGCAAAATAGTCAATTCCCATGATAACACTTTCGCCAAAATAGATTTTGCCATCTTGTAATACTTGTTTTTCTATTACAGGATTAGCAAGTTTAGTGCCCACAATACGCTTGCCTTGTGCGTCTTTTATACTTGTCATAAGGCGTGTATCATTTATAAAAAATGTCACATGAACACCTAAAAACTTACCTAACCAGTCAATATACTCAGGGTTTTCAAGTGAATTTCCAAGAGAAATAGTACCTATCACTTTGGAATTATATTCAATAGGGCTTGAAGCACGAATTGAAGCTGTCACAGCTCCTTCAACCAAGCTTGTTGTAGCTTGCCCCTTGAGTGCCAAGTCTATTGTTTCTTGATTTCCTATATTATCACCACTTTTATCAGAGTGAGCTCGAAATAAGACATTCGCCTTATCGTCGGTGATTGTCACTAAAGAAACTTCTGATTTTTGCAAAATATCTTTGCCAATAGCAGCAATAGCTGCTTTATCCTTTGCTTGTATGGCAATAGCAAGCCCCTCTTGCTGTGAGGCAAGTGTGGCTAAGTGCAAGTTTTCACGCATAGAGGCTTTTTTTATTGTTTCAAAATGCTGTTGAGATTCAAAGATTTCGTCATCTAAGACAGATCTCAATGTGTGTGAATAATTGTATGTTGATACAAAATAGACACTTCCTGATGAAACTAGTAATGTTATAACTAAAATTAAAACAAACTTCTTTGTGATTGTAAGTTTCATACTGCCTCCACTAAACTAGTTAGAAAAAAATTTAAGTGGCAAAAGAAAGCATAATAAAGATTATCATATTTGAAATTTCTAGTCAAGAAGATTTAATAATTTTAGAATTTAAAATATTGACATTCTCATAGGGGAACAATAAAGTGTTTAAAACTTTTTAAGGATTTTTTATGATTATCTTTCCAGCAGTTGATTTACAAGACGGCAAGGCTGTTCGCCTCAAACAAGGCAAAGCAAATGAAAGCACTTTTTATGGCGAAGCTCTAGACTTTGCCCTAAAATGGCAAGAAATGGGTGCAAAATATCTTCATCTTATTGATCTTGATGGTGCTTTTGACGGCTATAGTGCAAATGCTAAGGCTGTTGAGGAAATTTGTGCTGCTCTTACAATTCCTGTTCAGCTTGGTGGTGGCATACGCTCAAAAGAACACGCACAATACTGGTTTGATAAAGGTGTTACGCGTTTAATTATTGGCACAATGGCTCTTGAAGAAGCAGACAAATTTAGAGATCTATGCCAAACATTTAAAGGTAAGATTGGACTTTCACTCGATGCCTATAAAAATGTTCTCAAAACTCGTGGCTGGGTTGAAGATTCAAAGCTCACATTAGAAGAAGTGTTACCAAGAGTAGAGGCAGACGGTGCGGCTTTCTTAATATATACTGATATTGAAAGAGACGGCATGCAAACAGGCTTCAATTTTGAAGCCTTAGAAAGGCTTTCACAATTAACTACCCTTCCTCTTATTGCAGCTGGTGGACTTGCCACAATAGAAGATGTCAAAAAAATTCATACTCTTACAAAGAACTCTTCCTTTGTTGGTGCTATCACTGGTAGAGCAATTTATGAAGGCTCTTTAGATTTGAAAGAAGCTTTAACTTGGATTGAAGGCCAAGAATAGTTTTATCATTAATATATATAAAAATTTAAAAGCTAAAGTAGCATATAAGTCTTTCATGCTACTTTAGCTTTTTATTATCCTTTATTTGACTTTAACAAGCCCCTTTGCTACTTTCGTGCAAGTTAAATCTTATTTTTCATTTCTTTGTTTTTTTGGAGTTTGATAATGAACTATCGTGCCGATATTGACGGCTTGCGAGCTGTTGCCGTTCTTGCAGTAATCTTTTTTCATAGCGGTTATACTGGCGTAGATATTTTTTTCATTATAAGCGGTTATTTAATCACAACAATTATATACAAACAAAGTCTTGAAAAAACTTTTTCTTTTCTTGATTTTTATGAAAGACGTTTAAGAAGAATTTTTCCAGTATTCTTACTTGTTGTTTTTGTTGCACTATCTATAGGAAATTTTATTTTCTATACACAAGCACGTTCATCTCTCTCAAACTCTGTGTTTTCTATACTTTTAATGTGTGCCAACTTTTTTTACTGGGGTGATAGCGGATATTTTGCTTTAGAATCGCACTTTAAACCACTTTTGCATACGTGGTCGCTTTCTATTGAAGAGCAGTTTTATATTTTCTTTCCAATTTTAATGCTTTATTACGCAAAAAAAGGCACAACACTTTCTACAGCCCCATTAATTCAAAATTTTATTCCTAAAAAACTTCTTTGCTCACAAGAAGAATATAAAAACAATATATTTGCTTGGCTCACTTTTTTTACTCTTATTTCCTTTATAGCTTGTGTTATCTGTTCTTTTATTGATACAAATACCGCATTTTATTTTCCTATTTTTAGAGCATGGGAGCTTTTATTAGGTTCACTACTTGCTGTATACACGATAAATTCAGATTCAAGCCTTACAAGCAAGCTTTTTACAAAAAAATGGCAAATTCAGCTACTCTCGCTTCTAAGCCTTGCTTTGTTATTTTTTTCAATCACTTTTTTAGAAAGTATCAGTAAAGTTTTTCCTGGCTATATAGCTCTTATTCCTTGTATAGCTTCAGTTTTATGTATTGAACTTGGAAAAAACAAAGAAAGCCTTGTCTATAAATTTCTTTCTTTTAAAATAATGGTAGCCATAGGCAAGATTTCTTATTCACTCTATTTATGGCATTGGATTGTCATTGTTTTTTTAAGAACTTTCAAATTAGAAGAAAATGTAGAGATTGCAACTATTGATCAAATCTTTATTTTCCTACTTACCTTTATTCTCTCTATTCTCTCTTATTTTCTGATTGAACAACCAGTACGTAAGAAAAAAG
>CAYJHN010000103.1:0-490 GCA_964369985.1 uncultured Desulfovibrionaceae bacterium
ATAGTTATTTGGCCACCTATCGCTTTTTACTATACAACTATCAGCCCATTTGAAACAGAGTTTCCAGCTCCTCCAAGTTCAAAACATTGGCTTGGTACAGATGATCAAGGAAGAGATATTTTATCTCGTATTTTATATGGTTTTAGAATTTCAGTATTATTTGGTTTAATTTTGTTTTTCTTCAATAGTATTATTGGTATATTAGTAGGACTTACTCAAGGTTATTATGGTGGCATGGTTGATCTTATAGGTCAAAGACTTATGGAAATTTGGGGAAGTGTGCCTACTTTATATCTTATCATTATTATTTCAGGAATAATCACCATGAATTTCTGGCTATTACTTGGCATAATGCTACTTTTTAGTTGGATGATGATGGTTGGTGTTGTTCGCATGGAAACATTAAGAGCAAGAAATATGGAATTTGTCCGTTCTGCACATGCTCTTGGTGCAAGCGATTGGAGCATTATCACAAGACATATTCTTCCTA
>CAYJHN010000103.1:500-6997 GCA_964369985.1 uncultured Desulfovibrionaceae bacterium
CTAATGCATTGGTTGCTGTTATTGCTATGCTTCCTTTTTCTATCAATGGTTCGATTACAGCACTAAGTTCATTAGACTTTTTAGGTTTTGGACTTCCGTCTTCCTATCCTTCTTTAGGTGAAATTGTTTCACAGGGGCGAAA
This sequence comes from uncultured Desulfovibrionaceae bacterium, assembly GCA_964369985.1. Taxonomy (GTDB): domain Bacteria; phylum Desulfobacterota; class Desulfovibrionia; order Desulfovibrionales; family Desulfovibrionaceae; genus CAYJAZ01. The sequence continues at coordinate 643 of CAYJHN010000103.1, forward strand.
AAATCTTTTTGCTCCTTGGATTGGTTTTTCAGGTTTTGGAACACTTGCAGGTATGCTTATTTCATTTGTATTTATTGGTGAAGGTTTACGTGATGCACTTGATCCGCGTGTATTTTTTCAACATTCTTCCACTAAGAAGGTGAAGTAATAATGTCTCTTTTAGAAATTAAAAATCTAAGTCTAGGCTTTGACTTAGTCGACATGGAAGGCAAAGTTACCCAGCAAGAATCAATTGTTAAAGATATTTCATTTTCTATCAATAAAGGCGAATGCGTTGCTCTTGTGGGTGAAAGTGGTTCAGGTAAATCACTCACAGCACGATCTTTAATGGGCTTGCTTCCTTTTGCTTGTAATATTCATAAGGGTGATATTTTATTTAATGGTTCAAATATCGTAAACTACACAGAAGATCAATGGATGAATGTTTGTGGCAAAGATATAAGCATGATTTTTCAAGATCCTCTAGCTGGTCTAAACCCTTTACATCACTGCGGAAGACAAGTTGAAGAAGTTTTAGAACTTCATACAACACTTACAAAAAATCAAAGGCTTGAAGAAGTAAGAAGACTTTTTGGCCTAGTTAAACTTGACGATATTGATGAAAGAATGAAAGCTTTTCCACATCAACTTTCAGGCGGGCAAAGACAAAGAGTTATGATTGCTATGGCTTTAGCAAACACACCTCAGCTTCTTATTGCCGATGAACCTACAACTTCATTAGATGTGAGCGTACAATATTCAATTCTTTTACTTCTCAAAGAATTAAGAGAAAAATTTAATATGTCCTTACTACTTATCAGTCACGATTTAAAGCTTGTTAATCATTTTTCTGACACGATTAATGTTATGCAGCAAGGGCGTATTGTTGAAAAACTTTCTTCTTTAGAAAATCCTCAGCATGAATATACTAAAAGATTACTCTATAGAGATAAAGGCCTTGAAAAAAGAAATTTTGAAGAATTTATCAATAAAGAGCATGAAACAATACTTAACATTGAAAAACTCACAGTAGAATATCCTAGACCTCGTATAAAATTATTTCAAAAAAGAGCTCCTTTAAAAGCTGTTGACAATGTAAGTTATTCAGTTGCTGATGGTGAATGTTTAGGAATAGTTGGTGAAAGTGGCTCTGGAAAATCAAGCCTTGCTTTTGCTTCATTGCGTCTACTGAAAAGTTCTGGAAAAATTGTTTTTTTAGGTAAGGATATTCAGGGTAAAGCTCATAAACAAATGGCTCCACTCAGAAAAAATCTACAAGTTGTTTTCCAAGATCCATACACTTCACTAAATCCTCGAATGACTATAAGAGATATTATTTGCGAGGGTTATAGAATACACTATCCAGAAGAAATGCATAATTTTGATAAAATTGTGGAGGAAGCCTTAGAAGATGTTTCCTTACCAATAAATTATAAAAATAGATACCCACATGAACTTTCAGGTGGTGAACGCCAAAGAATTGCTATTGCAAGAGTATTAGTGCTCAAGCCAAAGCTCATATTCCTTGACGAACCAACTTCTTCGCTTGACAGAAACTTACAATTTCAAGTTATCGATCTTTTGAAAGAGTTACAACAAAAACACAATATAGCCTATGTGTATATCAGTCACGATCTGCATTTAGTGCGTATGTTCTGCCACAATGTGCTTGTTTTATATAATGGTATTTGTCAAGAGCAGGGCAGTGTTGAAGAAGTTTTTGAAAACCCTAAATCGCCTTATATGAAGACTCTTATTGAAGCTTCATTATAAAATAATAACAAGGAATATAAGATGAAAAATGTAGACATGGAATTACAAGAGAAATTAGTAGAATACCTTAAAGACAATAAAAGCCTTATGCTTGGTGGTATGGCTGAGAAATTTAATGTAAATGATTGGAAGATTGCAGAAAGTTTACCTTATGAGCTTTCTGGTATTGCAAGTGCTGAAAAATTCGATGAAATTTGGGAAGAATTAACAAAATGGCAAAAATGTACCTTTTTAATGATGCATTTAGGCACTGCACTTGAACTTCAAGGCACAATCCCTATGGGAAAACACGGTCATGGTTACTTTAATGTCAGCCATGCTGATGGCGGTTGCATTTCAGGCCACTTGAAAGTTGACGATCTAAAAGGCATTGCTTTTATTTCACTTAATGGAAAAGAACGTGGAAGTATGCATATAGCATTTTTCAATAATGATGAAGAAATCAAGTTTGCTATATTTGCAGGCAGAGAAAATAGAGAGCTTATTCCATCAGTAAAAGAATCTTTCTTTGCTATGAAAGATAAATTTTGCGAAAAATAAGTAGGGTATATTTCTAAATTCATTCGTTGGCATAATGCCATTTGCGTTTTTCCATTTATAGTGAGGCGAAAAGAGTTTTTTTGCTACAGTCATGTATTAATAATACACTCCATTCTGCAAAAAAACATTTTCTTTGTAAAATTCACAAAATCTTTGAATTTAGAAACACATTCTAATAAAATAAGAACATAAAAATAGGGGCAAAAGGAATAATCCATCTGCCCCTGTTTTTTTAAAAAATTAAAGTTACTTATTTGATAATTTTAATCTTATAGTGTTTTTCAATTTCACGCACTGCATCGATAAAAACTTGGTGATTTTTTGCTTCTTCAAGTAAATCTAAGTCAGGATAAAAAGCTTTTTCATTAACTTTTCCTGTTGTTATTTGATAGTAAGCATCTGTGAATATTGAAGCACGCCAATTTATTGTGCACTGCACTAAGATGTTTTTGTCTTGCACATCATTTACAATGGTTTTAAACATTTCAATGCAAGCTATTGGATTTGCAAGAATAAAAGGTACTGTATAATACAAAAAGCCTGCTTTTTGAATTGCACATAAATCAATTTGCTTTTCATGCGGTGAATTAGGTGGAATAAGGTTTATAATAACCTCAACACCTGCCTCTTTCAATAAAGCAACTTCTTCGCTTGTTGGTAAACCTGAAGTAATCAAATTATCGCTTACAGCATTAAATCTTCTTATTTCTTTTAAATTTGAAATATTAATCATGATCTACCTTATTTTTCTGAATAGTTTTCTTTAATACTATAGAAAGAGTTTTTTGCATCTTCTAAAACAGTTAAATTGCCATCAACAAGCTTAAATCCTACATAAATAGTGAATTTTGTTTCATTTTTGTCATTGAAAAAGGCGATTGATGGCATCTTTGTGTTAGGAAAAGACACAAATGCAATAGAAGTAATATCGTCTACTTTTAAATGCCCACTCACACAATATTCAGCTCCATGAGCGAGATTAAAATAGCCATGTCCATGATTACCCATAGGAAGTTTACCTGAAAGCTCTAAAACTGAACCTAGATTTCTTTGTACAAAAAGACAAGATTCCCAAGTAGTTATTTCTTCCCAAATTTTATCAAAACTTTTTCCATCAGCAAGAGAACAAATTTCATTTGGTAGAACATTAGCCACTTCATACTCTGTACTTTCACAATCTTTTGCCATTTTTGAAAGGTAAGACACCTTACCTTCTTCTATAAGTTTCATCGCTTTTTCTTTTAATGCTGTATCCATTTAGATAACTCCTATGGTTTATTTTTATTAGAATATTCTAACTTTTTTTTATAGTCAACTAAAAAATTTCATTAGTAAAAAATATTTTGACTAATCTAAAAACTTAAGCTAGTTTACAAAAAAATATGAGGACCTATTATGAATACACATGGATTTACTCTTATTAAAGAGGAAAAAATTTCTGAAGTTGACGGTGTTGCAAAGTTTTATAAGCATGATAAAACTGGTGCACAATTTCTTTCAATCTGTAATGATGATACAAATAAATGCTTTGCTATTTCATTTCGCACACCTCCGAAAAATTCAACTGGCGTTGCACATATTTTAGAGCATTCAGTTTTGTGCGGCTCTAATAAATATCCTGTTAGAGAGCCTTTTGTGCAATTGCTCAAAAGTTCTTTACAAACATTTCTAAATGCAATGACATATCCTGATAAAACTTGTTATCCTGTTGGAAGCACAAATACGCAAGATTTGTATAACCTTATGGATGTTTATATGGACGCAGTTTTCTTTCCAAGAGTACGCACATTAAAGGGTAAAGATGTATTTGCCCATGAAGGCTGGCACATTGACACAACAAGCGATAAATGGAAGTTTAAAGGTGTTGTGTATAATGAAATGAAAGGAACTTATTCTTCACCAGATACTATTCTTGGCGAAGAAGCAAAAAAAAGTCTCTTTCCTGATACACTTTATGCTCATAGTTCAGGTGGCGATCCAAAATATATACTTGATTTAAACTATGATGAATTTGAAGAATTTCATAAACTTTATTACCACCCAACGAATGCTTATTTCTTTGCGTGGGGGGATGACGACGAAGAAATTCGTTTAAAGAAAATAAATGAAGTCATTTCACAATTTGATGAAATAACAGTTGATTCTTCAATAAAAGCACAAGAAAAATTTGACTCTCCTCGCAAGGTTGAAGCAAAGTTTGAAGTGTCTAAAAATGATAAGTCAAATAGAGGGCATGCCTTAGTGTCTTGGCTTTTAACACCTGTATATGAAAGAGAAAATAATATGCTTTTCCATATATTAGATCATATTCTTATGGGTTTACCAGGTTCATCACTCAGAAAAGCACTTATAGATTCAGGCCTTGCTGAAGATGCACGAGGCGGACTTGGCAATACACTTATTCAAATGTATTATTCAGCTGGCTTGCGTTCAATAGAATTAGGCAAAGAAGAGCAAATGCTTGATATTATAATGGATACATTAAAAAAACTTGTTGATAATGGTGTTGAGCAAAAAAGTATTGATGCTGCGATTAATTCAATTGAATTTCGTCTTAGAGAAGGCGGTATGAGCATGTTCCCTAAGGGACTTATGACCATGACTTCTTGCCTTAAGACACTTTATCAAGTATCAAACAAAGATTAAAAAATGGTGAAAAAGTTTTTGAAAATCTTATTAAAACACATTTTATTGATAATAAACATCGTGTACTTGTTAGCCTTATTCCCGATACTGAATTAGGTGATGCAAAAACAAAAGAAGAGCAAGATAGAATTGATGCACTATTTAATTCTATGAGCGAAGAAGAAAGAAAACATGTTGATCTTGAGTGCAAAAGACTTCAAGAAGAAGCAGCACAAGAAGACAGCCCAGAAGCACTTGAAACTATTCCTGTGCTTACCTTAGCGGACATAGCAAAAGAAGGTAAAGAAGAGCCTATAGAAAAATGTGAAAACATTATTGAAACATATACACATTCTATTGAAACAAAAGGTATTTTGTATTCAAAATTAATTTGTAATTTCAATACACTGCCTTATGAATTATTGCCATTGCTTTCTCTTTATTCAAAATCTCTCACAGAAATGGGAACAAACAAGTCAACATTTTCAGAGCTAGGTCTTAATATTGGTGCATACACAGGCGGCATAAGAGCACAAGCTACTTTTCATGAAAAAATAAATGATGATAATGAAATCAGTTCCTTAGTTTTATCTGCAAAAGCAACAAAAGAGAAAATAACAAATCTTATAGACCTTGTTGACGAAATTGTTTTTTCTGTAAACTTTGATAATAAAGAACGTTTTATGCAAATGCTTCTAGAAGAAAAAGCAAAGGTTGAAAAAATGCTTATTCCTGGTGGAAGAACTCTTGCAATGACAAGGCTTAGTGCAAGAACTTCAAAAGTGGGAGCTTTAACAGAATATACACAAGGTGTGAGTTATGTTGAATATATTCGTGGATTAGCTGAAAATATTGAAAGTAATTGGCCTGAAATATTGAATAATCTTCAAAGAATACATAAACATATATTTTGTCGTGACAATATTATACTTGATTTAACAGCAAATAGTGAAATTTTAGAGTATAGCAAAAAAGCATTCGCTCCTTTACTTGAAAAAATACAAGCAAAAGAAAACACATATAAAAAAGAAGCTTGGAACTACAAATTTCTCAATGCAAACGAAGCCTTTATAGTACCTTCACGCGTAAACTATATAGGTATGGGGACAAATCTTTATAAAGAAGGCTACACATTTAATGGTTCAACCCTTGTTATAAATAGATATCTACGCATGACTTATCTTTGGGATAGAATTCGTATTATTGGTGGTGCTTATGGTTGTGGTTTACAGTTTTCAAAAATCAATGGCAATCTAAACTTTGCTTCCTATCGTGATCCTCAATCAGAAAAATCTGTTGAAACTTTCTTAAAAAGTGCTGAGTATATTGGTAATTTACAATTATCTGAAAGAGAGCTCAATTGCGCTATAATTGGCACAATTGGCGAGTTAGATCCTCATCTTCTTCCTGAAGCAAAAGCAAGCACAGCTCTTTGGCG
>CAYJHN010000104.1:0-4163 GCA_964369985.1 uncultured Desulfovibrionaceae bacterium
TTTGCTCCTGTATAGTCACAAATAGCCTTTTCAAATTCTTTTATTTTTGGCCCACAGGTTAAAAAATCACTTTCAAGCACTTCTAAAACAGCTTCTTTATCTGCACTATCTATATATTGTTTGCCATAATTATATATTTTCATAAATTTTATTCAATTTCATCAATCAATTCTTTCATTTCATCAATGCTAAGCCATCTATCATTATTGCCTGAATGATATTCAAAATCAGGTTCAACGTGTTTTGCTCCTTTATAGTATTCACCTATAGTTTCCATTTGTGTTTGCGGTAATATAATATAAAAATCGCCTGCATCTACAGTAGTGTGTGCGTCTTCTTTTGTTATCATTTGTTCATGTATTTTTTCGCCAGGGCGGATTCCCACTTCTTTTAATGGCATTGTAGGACAAAGAGCTTTAGCTAAATCAGGTAATCGCATAGAAGGAATTTTCTTTACAAAAAGTTCACCGCCATACATTTTATCTATAGCTTCTAAAACCATGTCTACAGCTTGTTCAAGCTTGAGCCAAAAGCGTGTCATTTCCATATCGGTAATAGGAAAAAATTCAGCTTTTTCTGCCATAAGTTTTTGGAAAAAAGGAATTACTGAACCTCGTGAACCTGCAACATTTCCATAACGTACAACACTAAAACGAGTGTCTGAGCCGCTTGCATAAGCATTACCAGCAATAAAAAGTTTGTCAGAACAAAGTTTTGTTGCACCATAAAGATTAACTGGCGAACACGCTTTATCTGTTGAGAGTGCGACAACTTTTTCAACATTACAATCAATAGCACAGTCAATTATATTTTGAGCCCCTAGCACATTTGTTTTTACAGCTTCAAATGGATTATATTCACAAGCTGGAACTTGTTTTAAAGCAGCTCCGTGAATAATAATATCAACCCCATTAAATGCTCTATGTAAGCGTTCTTTATCTCTTACATCACCTAAGAAGTAACGAATTTTTTTCTCATGTTTTTTAAAAACAGCCTGATTCTGCATTTCAAATTGCTTAAATTCATCACGCGAAAAAACAATAATTTTCTTGATCTCTGGGTATCTTTCTAAAGCAATTTGTATAAATTTCTTTCCAAAACTTCCTGTTCCGCCTGTGATAAGTATAGTTTTGTTATTGAGCATAGAATGGCCTTTTTAATTTAAAATAGAAAAAATTATTCAAATAATGCACTGTTAAGTATAGAGTAATAAGTTAGTATAAAGAAAATACATTGTCAAGATTTGGCAAAATACACATTCTTTGAAAGCGATGGCTAATAAAATCAAAGCAAGTTCTAATACAATGCTTCAAATCTTTTCACGCATGTTTTACACATTGATTTGACATTACCCTCTTGATGTCCTTTTCTAAAATCTACAAATTCTTCTTTATTCCAGATATCTAAAATATTTTCTTCATTTGCATTGCCAAAAACAATTCTTCTTTTATTTTCTTCTTCGTCATCATAAGGCACATTGAGGTAGATACAAGGCGAAATCACACCCGCAGCGTCTATATAAAGGCTTTTTTGCACATTTTCTCTGCATTCTGGACTTGGCGTAAAACTTGGCAAAGCATAGTAAATTTTCTGTTCATTTTCACTTGCTCTTTGTGCTGCTTCTTGAAGAATTTTTATTGATTTTTCAATAATTTCAGTATCTTTAGCTGATATTGTTAATTTTTCTTGTTCTGGAGCAGCTAAATAATCTAAGGTGCTTACAATGCTTGCATGTATGTCTAAATCTTTCATAAGTTCTGGCAACTTAGATACAGCTTCTAAGCGATCAGCAAGCATAATATAGGCTAAATGTATTTCTAAATGCACAGCCATTTTTTGTTTTCGCATTTTTTGTAATAGTTTAATGCCTTGATATACTTTATCAAAATCAGCATTTTTTCTTGGACTATTGCTTTCTTTATCTGTGCCAGCAAGAGAAAAAGCCACAATATCCATTCCACTTTTGATTATTTTTTTGCATATATCTTCATTTAAATGCAATCCACATGAAGTAGAAGAAACAAGGCAACCAGCTTTTCTTGCAAGAGCAACAAATTCAAAGAAATGCGGATTTAAAAATGGTTCGCCCCAGCCTTGTAAGTGCACACGTGTAGACTGTTGTAATAATGGCCATAAATTCGCAAATGTATGTGCCTTCATATGCTGTGATTTCCATTTATCAGCCTTTGTTGTGTGCGGGCAATAAGTACATTTTGCAGAACAAAAGGAAGTTACTTCTATTTGCAAGCAATCAAAGATACGAGGTTTTGGATGAATTATTTCCTTAATAAGGTCAATAATATTAGCTTCTTTTAATGCAGAATGTTTAAAAACATCTTTATATTCTGCTGAAATTGGAAACACATTAGTCATTTTTTATCCTTTATTTTTAGCAAATAAAGATGAAAAGAAAGATTTTTTCTTCTTATTATTATCTTGCTTGATTTCATTTTTTTTCCAACTAGTTTCTACAAAGGATAAGCTTGGCTTGGCTCCCCATTTTTCCTTGAAAAATTTTATACCCGCATTAATACCAAGTCCTAGATTACACTGACTATATCCCCTATTGCTAGCTTCTTCTAAAAGAGCAAAAAGCACAGCATCGGCAACACCTGGCACTTTCAAATTTGCGTCTTCTTGCTTAAAGGCAAACATATAAAATGCAGTAGAAAAAGAGGAAAAATCAGCTATAGCATAAGCTAATAAAGTATTGTTTTCCTTTGAATAAGCTGAAAAAAGCATGCTCTCTTCTTCTGCTATAAGGTATTTTTCTAATCCTTGCATAATTGTGCAAAGTCCAGCTTCCATGCCTTTTGTTCCAATATAAGAAAGCATCATTTCTTGATGAGCCCCAGTCCATGCTTCTTTGCCTGTTTTCTTTGTGATATACACTTCTTTCATTGCTCTATTAAGCATATTACGCACTTTTTGCCCAAGCTTTTCTAAAGGCAAGGAAAGAAAATAGTAATCATCTTTTTCGCTAGTTATCGCACTTTTAGGAGCAATGTTTGGCCTTATAGGTGAAAGCACTGCAATGCTATCACAATCATCTCTTTTTAAAATTTCGCCTATTACTTCATCCAAAGGCTTTATATCTTCAATATTATGACTTTTATTTAAAGAATAGCCAATAACAAGATAATGCCTTGCTTTTTTGTGAATGAGATAATCATTTATAAGCTCACTTTCCACTTCAGAAACAGCTGAAACATATGACAAAAGCTGATCTGGCGTAAGAGCTTCAGCTTGAATATAAGAAAGGGCTTGTCTATTATTCATATCTATTCCAAATTATTATAATTTTTATAAAATATATTAATCTATAAGTTAAAATCTATTATTAATATTTTCACTTTCTCTGCCAAGAATATACTTTACACAGAAGAAAGTTTTCTTACTTCAAAGCCATCTTCAACAAGCATATTTTGCAAGTTTATCATGTGTGCAGTACCTACAAAAACAACACAGCGGCCTTTTTCCATAAATGGTCTCATTCTTTGTCGAAAACGCTCATCTCGCATAGAGATAATAGTCTTTGTGCGTGTAGGAAATTCAGCTGATGTGCCCATAAGTCCCATTAAATCACCTGCTAGATAATTCTTTACATTCTCTTTTATCATTTTTGGCCATTTATCGCAATCTTGAAAATATTTAACTACCCTTTCTGGCGGCACAGCATTTAATGAGGCTAATTGCTCATCTAAGCTTTCCATTGCAACAACGATTTTGCCCATGTCATGAGCTAAATGCCATGCTTCCATATCAACTGATTGAGCCCAGCCATTACGTTCAAGATAGCCTGTCCATAAGGTAAAAAGAGCAGTCCAAGGACGTGTGTTTTTTAAATAATATTCTAAATTTAAAAATTTTGTCAAAAAATTTTCAGGCCCACGCACCATCTTGCTTAGTTTTTTAATTTCCTCTGCTGTAAATCTGTCAAAGAGTGGTTTATGCTCATCATTTATATCTTCGCCATTTTCTTTCACTAATTTCAAGCTTTCGCTGTCTAATGGGCCTTCAAATAAAACAGTGTCTACTTGATTAAAAAGATTTGTAAATGACTTTGCAAATGAATAACAGAAAAAATGTGCTGAACCACCTATCCAAGATTTTTTGCCATTTTTTGTCACTTCCCAAATCATGCTATAAGGCTTTTGTTTAGG
>CAYJHN010000104.1:4173-6876 GCA_964369985.1 uncultured Desulfovibrionaceae bacterium
ATCAACAAGGCTTTTAATAATTGTTTGCGTATGAAATTTTATGCCTTCGTCTTGTTTATTTTCATAGATAGTTGCCATCACAAAGGAAAGCGATTTTTCACCCCCCCATTTGACTTTAAAACGCGTAATACCTTCATTCACACCTAGTCCTAAATGAATGTATTCTTTATTTTTTTCTTTAGATACTTCAAGCATTTCAGCAAAAAGTAAATCATGCGCATGAGCTACATAATGTGTTTTAGAATGTGCACCTAAAATATAAGAGCAAAATTTTTCTGGAGCAAGATCGAGAAGCAAGGCCGCAACTAAATGTCCTTCTTCATCCCATGCATTAAGTAAATATAATTCTGGTATATCTTGTGAAAAAAGTGCAGCAGTAGAAGCAAAAAGTCTACGAACTTTTTCGTTTAGAGGCGTTCTGGACATAAATTCTGTCCAAAGTCGTCTATGTTCAGAGGTGAAACTTTTGCCTAATTCTATTTTTAGATTTTTTTTTGCTTTTGCAATAGGATTGACAAGTTTTTTAGGTATTTGTGCTGTAATTGGCAAAGTATAAAAAAAGTCTTTTTCTTCTATATTTTCCTCTAAGCTAGAGGGCAAAGAAGGGGCTACTGTAAAGCATCTTACAGCTTTTGTTTTCTTTATTGCTCCTTTTTTGGCTTGCAAATAGCTTTCGTCTGAATATTCGCCTTCTAAAGGATAGCCAATTAAAGTAAGCCAATCATTACTTGCAAAGCAAAGATAGTTATTTTGCACAAAAGCCTCACCGCCAGAAACAGCCTGCATAAAATACACAGAATGCTCAGGCACTGAGGCTTTTTGAAGGATAGTATCTATTGATAATCCGTTAGAATATTTCATATTTACTCATTTGTATTTAAAGTTTCAAGTAAAGACTAATTACTTGTTACTTTAAGCACAAATGATTTTTTTGGCAAGAGATATTTTTTTGCAACAGCTTGAATATCCTTTGGTGTTACTTTTTCTATTTTTTTGAAAAATTCTTCTTCATAATTGAGTGAACGCCCTAGATACATATTATTTGAAGCACTAGCAACCCTAGCTCCAAGTGCTTGCTTTGACTTCACAAAACCTACTTGCAGAGATAAAAGCACACGATTTATTTCTTCTTGTGAAACAAGATTTTTCTGTAAATCAAGGATAACTTCTTCAAATGCTGGAAGAATTTTTTCATTATTTTCTAAAGCAGTGCTTACATAAAATGCTAAAAAGCCAGAGCTAGCACTTGAAAATTCTAAAGGAGCAACAGAATATGCAAGCGATTTTTTATCTCGTATTTCTTTGAATAATATGCCTGACATATCGCCTAGTAAACCTTTTAACATATGAAGTGCGGCTGCGTCTTTATTTTGGTAAGGCACAGTTGGGAATATTTGCATAATATATTCGTGGTTTTTATTTGGCAAAGTATATGTCACTTCTTTTTTGCTTTGCATCTTAGGTGCTTGAAGTGGTTTTATTGCTTTTTCACGAAGAGGCAAAGTGCTTACAAATTTCATAGCTTTATCTAAGCTAAAGTCGCCAGCTATTGTGAAAATCCATGATTGTTCTTGCTGTTTATCCCAAAGTTTTTTCACTTGTTCAAGCGTGAATTTTTCAATCACATCAGCCTTACCTTGCGACAGATATCCATAGGCATTTTTATCTGTATAGACAGTTGGAAAAAGTTCGCTAAAAAGAAGTGAACCTGGATCTTCATCTCTTTCTTTTGCGTTTACAATAAGAAGATTATGTATATTTTCCCAATCTTTTTCACTAAATGAAGGTGCTTTTATAACTTCTTCAAATAAAGTAAAGGCTTCGTTTTCAAATTGTGATGGCGTATCAAGCAAGAGGTTAAAGTTTTCTCTTGTGCTATTTGCTGAAATGCTCATAGCTCGAGAAGCTAAATATTCTGAAAGCTCTTCTCTTTTCATGCTTTTTGTTGCAAGGCCTGTCATGCTTGCTAAAGCTGAAGAAAGCCCCTGCTCATTTTTATTTAATAAATTATTACCACCAGCATATTTTAGCTCAGCAACAAAGAAAGGCATAGTGCTGTCTGGCAATAAAATCACTTTTGAGCCCTTAGCTAATTCAATAACAATACGCTTTTCACTTTCTTCAATAATTTTTGCATCTTCTGGTAAATATGATTTATAATACACTGCATCTGCAATAATATCTTGCATAGTGTCGTCATTTTTCATATTTGCTTGTATTACATTGAGAAAATCCGGTAATTTATTTTCAGCTACTGCTGTTTTTGGTGCAAGCACTGTCACAACCATATTACTTGGCTTTATCCAAGTTGAAATTGCTTCTTCTAAATCTTCCATAGAAACTTGATTTATTGAATGTAAGAAATTTGAAATAGAAAATTCACCAGGCATTGCAAATTCCATATCACCCACAAGTGAAGCATAACCGCTTATTGTCGCTTTTCTACGTTGAAAGGAGTTTTCGTATAAGAATTTTGCTGTGTCTAACTGTGTTTGTGTGAAATCTTTTGTTGAAAGTTGAGCTAGAAATTTTACAAATTCAGCCCAAAAAGCATCCACTTTATCTACTTCTAAATCAACAGAAATATTGAATAAGCCTAATCTATTATAGCCTATATTATAAGTAGAAATTGTATTTACAAGTTTCAATTCTCTTTCAAATTTTTCTGTCAATATAGATGTATCTAAACCGCCTAAAACAATT
>CAYJHN010000105.1:0-2269 GCA_964369985.1 uncultured Desulfovibrionaceae bacterium
TTATTCTTTTAGGTTTTTTCAGTAGGAAAAAGATTTTTTTCTTCGGTCATGTATTATTCGATACACTCCACTCAGAAAAAAATAATTTTCCTTTGAAAAATTCCTAAAATTTATAATTTTTTACTTTTATTCTTTTAGGTTTTTTCTACTGTAATTCTTCGAAAAAAAGACTTTTTCTTCAATCATGTAGACTATAACACACATCTAATATTAAAAGAGACAAACTACAATGCATGAACTTATATTACAAGACAAAGCTATTGCTGATGCTATTTTCCTAGAAAGCAACAGACAAATGTCAAATTTAGAACTTATTGCATCTGAAAACTTCGTATCTCCTGCTGTACGCGAAGCACAAGGTTCCGTTTTAACACATAAATATGCTGAAGGCTATCCTTCAAAAAGATATTATGGCGGTTGTGAATTTGTTGATATCGCTGAAGATATCGCAAGAGACAGAGCATGCGAACTTTTTGGTTGCGACTATGTAAACGTTCAACCTCATGCTGGTTCACAAGCAAATATGGCTGCATATTTTGCTTATCTTAAACCTGGTGATACAGTTTTAGGTATGGATTTATCACATGGCGGACATTTAACACATGGTTCACCTGTAAACTTTTCTGGCAAACTTTTCAATATCGTTTCTTATGGTGTTGATAAAGAAACAGGCATGATAAATTATGACAATGTGTTAAAATTAGCAAAAGAACATAAGCCAGCTATGATAGTTGCTGGTGCTTCTGCTTATTCAAGAATTCTAGATTTTGCTAAATTCAGAGCTATTGCTGATGAAGTTGGAGCAAAATTGGTTTAGTTGCTGCTGGTTTACATCCATCACCTCTTCCACACGCACACATTGTTACCACAACAACACATAAAACCTTACGTGGCCCTCGTGGTGGTATGATTTTATCAAATACAGCAAATAACGAAATTGATATTGCTAAAGTATTGAATAGTCAAATCTTCCCAGGCATACAAGGCGGCCCACTCATGCACGTAATTGCAGCTAAAGCAGTTGCATTTGGCGAAGCATTAAAGCCATCTTTTAAAACATACCAAAAGCAAGTTATAGAAAACGCACAAACTTTAGCTAAAGCTTTAGTTACAGCTGGTTTTGACTTAGTTTCACAAGGTACTGACAACCATTTAATGCTTGTTGATCTTACAAATAAAGAAATATCAGGTAAAGAAGCTGAACACGCTTTAGACTTAGCTGGTATTACAGTAAATAAAAACACTGTTCCATTTGAAACACGTTCACCATTTGTAACATCTGGTATCAGACTTGGAACAGCTGCCCTTACAACTCGTGGTATGAATTGCGCGGACATGGAAAAAGTTGCAGAATTTATTATTACTTCACTCAATAATACATCTAACGAAACAAAGTTAGCTGAAATTAGAAAAGAAGTAACAAAATTTGCTTTAACTTTCCCACTTTATAATAATTAATTTATCTCTAAATTAACTTTCAAAGGCTAAGCAGTATTTTTGCTTAGCCTTTTTTTTGAGTTAAAAATCACTATTTGCAATATTTTCTATTCTGTTATAAATTTAACTCAGAACAATGTTACTAAAATTAAACATACAATTTTACTAAAAAAGTTTTTAAAATTTTATTGATACAAGAAATATTATTTTTAAGGAGAGGGTGAGCTCGAGAGGGGGAAACTCATTTTTATAAAAAATGCGGTTCCCCCTCTCGAACCTCTCATTTACCTCCTAAGGAGAATACTTTGCAAACAAGACCAAGCTGGCAAGATTATTTCTTTCAAGTATGCTACACTGTCGCACAAAGATCCACTTGTGTTCGTAGAAAAGTTGGTGCCCTTGCAGTGAGAAATAATCGCATACTTGCAACGGGTTATAATGGCACACCTGCAAAGATTGAACATTGTCTTACACGTGGCTGTCTTAGAATGAAGTTAAATATCCCATCAGGTGAAAGACATGAAATTTGCAGAGGTTTGCATGCTGAACAAAATGTTATCATTCAAGCTGCAAATTCAGGTGTAAGCTTAGAGGGTGCTAGCCTTTATTGTACAACACAACCTTGCTTAATCTGCACAAAGATGATTATTAACTGCGGTATTAAAGAAATTTTTATTACTAATCCTTACCCTGATGTATTAGCAGAAGAAATGCTAAATGAAGCCAATATAAAAATACATGTAGTTGAATTTACGCCACAATCTTCATTTCCATTAAATTAATAAAGAGAATATAATGACAGAACAAGATAAAGCACTTTACGAACAAGCAA
>CAYJHN010000105.1:2279-6754 GCA_964369985.1 uncultured Desulfovibrionaceae bacterium
AATTGCAGAATATGGCAGATATAAAACAGCACCAAACCCTACTGTAGGGGCTGTTTTATTCAATGATGCTTTTCAAGTTGCAGAAGGCTTTCACGCTGAATATGGCACTGAACATGCAGAAGTTGATTGCATTATCAATGCTATTTCAAAAAATATAGACACTGTTGGTGCTACATTAGTTGTTACACTTGAACCATGCAACCATCACGGCAAAACACCGCCTTGCACGCAAGCAATCTTAGATGCTAAAATTGCAAAAGTTATTATTGGTTCTAAAGATCCTAATCCAGTAGCTACTGGCGGAGCTGAATTTTTACGCTCACATGGTGTTGAAGTTATTGAAAACTTCATGAAAGAAGAATGCGATTTTCTTATTAGAGATTATCTCACTTGGATTGAAAAAAAACGCCCTTATGTTATTTTAAAAATGGCAACTTCCTTAGATGGAAAAATAGCTACAAAAACAGGTCTTTCTAGTTATATAACTGGCGAAGAAGCAAGAAAAGCTGTTGCTACATTAAGAGCAGAAGTTGGGCAGGCAAATGGCATTGTCTTGGTTGGTAATAGAACTTTTACTATGGATAATCCAAAATTAAATGCAAGAGATGTTGAATGTGCAAAACAACCAAGAGCTGCAATTTTAACAAATGCTCTCCCCTCTTTAAATGACAATAAAGACATGCATTTATTAAGTGAGAGAATTTCTGAAACACTTTTTTTAACAAATGAAATACAAGCAAAATCAAAAAATGCACAAGAACTTGTTGATGCAGGTGCTAAAGTTTACGGACTTCATAACACTAAGGATTTAAAGTCTTTATGTGAATTACTCTATACAGAAGAAAACACACCATATATTTTATGTGAAGGTGGCTCAAGACTTGCTTATTCACTTTTACAAGCTGAATGTGTTGACGAATATAGACAATATATTGCACCAAAGATTTTTGCTGACAACGAAGCTTTAAGCCTTGCCGAAGGTGCAAGTATTGAATCTCTTGACGAGATTATCAAGTTTGACATACTTTCTTTAAGAAAATTAGGCAAAGATATAGAAATTATATCAAAAACTCTTTACAATTCATAAAAAATAATTAGTTATAACTATGTTTACTGGAATAATACAAACACAGGCAAAAGTAATTGCAATTTCTACAAATAGTAAAGAATCTCGCTTTATTTTTGAACCTTTACACATGTTTTCAAAATTAGAAATTGGCGAATCTATTGCAGTAAATGGCGTCTGCCTTACTGTGGAATCTTTTGATAGCCATTCCTTCTCTGCTTATGCATCTGCAAAAACATTAGAACTTACTAATCTAGGTAAATTGCAAAACTCTTCACTAGTTAACCTTGAAAGGGCTTTAGCTTTAGGTGATAGATTAGGCGGACATTTAGTTTCTGGTCATGTCGATTGCACTATTAAAATCCTAGAAATCAAAGAACAGCTTTCTTCAAAAATTGTGACTTTTGAACTTCCTGTACAAATGCAAGGTCTCGTTATTGCACAAGGTTCTGTATGTGTTGATGGTATTAGCCTTACAGTAACAAACGTGGGTGAAAATTCATTTAGTGTGAATATTATTCCCGAAACTTGGAAGCAAACTACTGTTGCAATGTGGAATGTTTCAAGTGTGATAAACTTTGAAAGTGATATTATAGGAAAGTGTTCAATTATATCAATAGAAATTAAGTACAAAAAGAATCTAAATTAACAGAAGACTATCTTCGAAAAATGGGCTTTTAGGCTAAAGGATTATAGATGATTACACCAATAGAAGAAGCATTAGAACATATAAAACAAGGTAAGATGTATATCCTTGTTGACGATGAAGACAGAGAAAATGAAGGCGATCTTACTATTTGTGCTGAAGATTGCACAGCAGAAGACATTAACTTTATGGCAATGCATGGTAGAGGTTTGATATGCTTACCTTTAAATGCACAATATTGCGATAAATTAGAATTACCACTTATGGCTACAAGAAATGGTTCACGATTTGGAACAAACTTTACTGTTTCTATTGAAGCCAGAGAAAATGTAACCACAGGTATTTCTGCACAAGACAGAGCAACTACAATAGCAGCTGCTGTTGCTGATGATGCTTGTCCTCGTGATTTAGTTACTCCTGGACATGTTTTTCCACTTCGTGCACAGAATGGCGGTGTATTAATTAGAGCTGGCCAAACAGAAGGCAGTGTTGACTTAGCTATTTTAGCTGGCAAAAAACCAGCAGCAGTCATCTGTGAAATCATTAATGATGACGGTACAATGGCTCGCATGCCAGATTTAGAAATTTTTGCAAAGAAACATAATCTGCCTATAGTGACAATTAAAGATTTAATTCGCTACAGAATGAAAAAAGGCCAAGTTGCTATTGAAAGAGTTTCAGAAGCTAGAATGCCTACTTGCTATGGTAATTTTGATATTATTGCTTATGAAAATGCCTATGATGGTAAGACTCATGTTGCTTTAGTGAAAGGCGATGTTTCAACTAATGAACCTGTTCTTACACGCGTTCATAGTGAGTGTTTAACTGGTGATGTTTTTGGTTCACTTCGCTGCGATTGCGGAAATCAGCTTACAAAAGCTATGGAAGCAATAGAAAAAGAAGGTCGTGGTATCATTCTTTATATGCGACAAGAAGGCAGAGGTATTGGCCTAGCAAATAAAGTAAAAGCATATGCATTGCAAGATGAAGGCTATGATACAGTGCAAGCCAATGAAAAACTTGGTTTCAAAGCAGATCTCAGAGACTATGGCACTGGCGCACAAATATTAGTTGATTTAGGTGTTAAATCTTTAAAGCTACTTACAAATAACCCAAAGAAGATTATTGGATTAGAAGGTTATGGTATTGAAATAGTTGAAAGACTACCTATAGAAGATACGCCTTCAGCACAAAATCTGTGTTATTTACAAACAAAGAAAGAAAAATTAGGACACATGCTTAAAAAAGCTTAGTATTTATAAATAGATACATCACTACTTGTCTTTTTAAAAATTTTGAGTATTATTCTTTACAGACTATCTGTTAAATAATACTCATTTTTTTTAACAGAAAATATATTAAAGGAAAATCAATGAACTTTCAACTCAAAGAAAAAACATTAGGTCAACTATTAGCTGATACTGTAAAAAAATATCCAACTCAAGACGCTGTTGTCTACCCTGATAGAGATATTAGGCTTACTTGGCAAGAACTTTCAGATGAAGTAGATTCCTTGGCAAAAGGCCTTATGGCAATGGGCGTACAAAAAAATGAAAAAGTTGCTATTTGGGCTAGTAATGTGCCTCAATGGGTATCGCTTATGTTCGCAACAGCAAGAATAGGTGCTGTACTTATTACTGTAAATACTTCTTATAGAGATACTGAATTAAAATACCTTTTAGAGCAATCAGAAACAGAAAATCTATGCATCATTGAAGGCGTGCGTGATCACGACTTTATATCTACTGTATACGGTATTATTCCAGAACTCAAAACACAATCAAGAAATAGCTTAGAAATTCCTGATTTACCACATTTAAAACGTGTTATCTTCTTAGGCCAAGATAGCCACCGTGGTATGTATACTATTAATGAAATCATGGAATTAGCTGTTAATACATCTGATGAAGATTATATTAAGAGACAAGAAAGCCTCAATCCACACGATGTTATAAACATGCAATATACTTCAGGAACTACTGGTTTTCCTAAAGGTGTAATGCTCACACATGCTGGCATTGGTAATAATGGTTTTTGGATTGGTGAAAATCAAAAACTTACTCACATAGATAAAGTTTGTATTCCTGTTCCTTTATTTCACTGCTTTGGTTGTGTATTAGGTGTGCTTGCTTGTGTTTCACATTCATCAACAATGGTTATTATTGAAAACTTCTCGCCTGTTGCAGTTATGACTGCAATAGACCATGAAAAATGTACTGCTGTTTATGGCGTGCCTAGCATGTATCTTTCAATATTAGAACATAAACTCTTCTCTAAATTTAATTATTCATCACTTAGAACAGGTATTATGTCTGGTGCTGTTTGCCCTGAACCTCTTATGCGTAGAGTATTTGATGAATTAAATATGCGTGAAATCACAATACCTTATGGATTAACAGAAGGTTCACCAGTTATGACAATGACACAAACAGACGAAACAATCGAAAGACGTTGTGGATCTGTTGGACGTGCTATGCCTGGTATTGAAGTTGAAATATTTGATCCAGAAACAGGCGAAAAACTTGGACCGAATCAAACTGGCGAAGTTTGTTGCCGTGGTTATAATGTAATGAAAGGCTATTATAATATGCCTCAAGAAACAGCACATGCTATTGATAATGAAGGCTGGTTACATTCAGGCGATTTAGGCGAAATGGACGAACATGGCTACCTTCGAATTACTGGTAGACTTAAAGATATGATTCTTCGCGGTGGTGAAAATATCTACCCTCGTGAAGTTGAAGAATACCTTCTAAAAATGCC
>CAYJHN010000106.1:0-6738 GCA_964369985.1 uncultured Desulfovibrionaceae bacterium
CAGAAGAGCAAAGCTATGAAGCTTTTCTTAGAGAAATTGACTTTAATGAAAAACTTGCACCATTGGCTGTAAAAACAAGATTAAACCAAGCAGAAAAATGTTTACAGATAAAGGCAGAGATTAAGAAAATGCTTTTTGAAAAAGATCAGCATTTTGAAGAATTACAAAAATTTCTTCAACCCTTTACTAAATTATTAAAAGAACTTTCTTACACTGATGAGGAAATTAAAGATTTCAATCTTTTAGAACAGGTAGATGTTCTTCTTGCAAAAGCACAAGAAGAAAAAGAAAGAAAACAATTATACAATAAAGAAAAAGAAGAGCTAAGTATTGTTGAAAATAATATAGAGAATGAAAAATCAGAATATAGTAATCTTTTACAAGAAAAAACAGAATTCTTTGTTCATTTACAAGTAGATTCTGACGAAGAATTTGAAAAACAAGTTCATCTTGCTAATGATTATGCTGAATATAAAAAAGAAGTAGAGCACATTGAAGATAAGCTTCAATTTTTAGCAAAGGATAAAGAGCTCTCTTCATTTCTCAAAGAATTTGAAGATCTTGAATTGGCACAGCTTCAAGCTAGTGTATTAAGAGTTGAAGAGGAAATTAAAAATATACAAATAGATGAAAGCGAGCAAAATTCAGCTCTTGCAAAACTTAAAGCCCATATTGAAATAGTTGAAAACTCTTCATATCTTTCTGAATTAAAACAAGAAAAAACAGAAATCGAAGAAAAGAATCAAAAAGCTTTAGAAAGCTATATGTCTTATGCTTTGGCTCAATCCTTTATTAAGAAAACAAAGGCTGAATACGAAAAAGAAAAACAACCTGAACTTATTAAAAAAGCTTCTGAAATATTTGAATTTATTACAGAGGGAAAATGGCAAAATATATCTGCTTCGCTAGAGGATAATTCGCTTACACTAACCCCTGCTGTTGGTTCGCCACTCACGCCAGATATGCTTAGCCAAGGCACAAAGGAGCAACTTTATCTCTCCTTGAGGCTGGCTTATGTTGTGTTAGCAAACAAGTATAAGGAAAGTTTGCCATTATTAATGGACGATATCTTGGTAAATTTCGATTTACCAAGAGCTGAGCAATGCGCAAAGACATTAAATAAAATTATTACTGATGATGACAATCAGCAGATTCTTTTCTTTACTTGCCATGAATATATAGCAAGGATCTTACAAGAAAATGTTGTTAACACAAGTCTTTACACAGTTGAAAAAGGTAGAATACAGCTGAGTAGATAATAGAACTGTAGTCAATAGACCTATAGTTAATAGATTTGATGGGAGTTTTACAAAATATTAGAATAAATAGATATCTACTTCTTTTCCTGCTTCTATGCCTTCGAGTTTTGCGTCGATTTTCATCATACCGTCAGAGGAGATGAGAGTTCTGAGAAGTCCTGAATGTCCTAGAATTGGCTTTGCGTAGATTTTGTCATTTCTTGTTTCAAGTTGTACTCTGATATAATCTTCTCTGCCGTGTTTTGAAGCGATATTTCTTTCTAATATGGCAGTTGTTTTTTGCCAAAGTAGTGAATTGTTGAGGTTGAAAGTGTCTTTTTTTGCATTTAGCATTTCGATGTAAGGCAAAACAAGTCTTAACATCACTATTTGGGCTGAGCTTACTTGACCAGGAAGACCGCAGATTAAGCTATTTTTGTGTCTTGCAAAAATTACAGGTTTACCTGGACTCATTGCTATGCCGTGGCAAAATACTTCGCAATCTGGTAGAGATTCTAATACATTTAATGTGTAATCCCTAATACCTACAGATGAACCACCTGAAAGAAGAATGAGCTCGTATTTTTTGTCTAAACATTCTGTAAGTTTATTTTGTAGATTTTGAAAATTATCTTCAATAATACCGTGTAAGCTTGCGTTTGCATTTGCTTTTTTTACAAGTGCTGCGAGGGTATAGGAATTTACGTCTCTTACTTGGCCTTTTTTAATTTGAGATTCTATTGGCTGAACTTCATCTCCTGTTGAGAGAATAGCGACTTCGATTTTTGATAATAAGGGTACTTCGCTGTAGCCAAGAGCAGCTAAGATACCGATTTTTTGAGCATTTAAAAAAGTATATTCAGGGAGAGCTACTTTTCCTTCTTCTACATCTTCACCTTTAAGCATGAGATGCGTGTATGGGGCGACAGATTTTCTTATTTCTACTGTATTATTAGATAGTTGCTCTGTATACTCAAGCATGATGACTGCGTCGGCGCCTTCTGGTGGTATTCCACCTGTGACTATGCCTGCACATTCACCCTCATTGAGAGTGATTTCAGGTATTTCGTCTATTGCGTAATTTCTTATGTTTTTTAGAAATATTGGATTAGCATCTGATGCTCCAAAGGAATCTTGAGCTTTTATAGCGTAACCGTCCATTGCAGAACGGTTAGTAAGTGGTAAATCTTCCTTAGCGAATATGTTTTTAGCAAGTACTCTGTTGTCTGCTTGCGTGAGGGGGAGTAATTCTTCTTTTTTTATGTTTTTAAATTGATTTTGTGCAAATTCAGAAAGTTTTTCTATGATTTGTTCTACTGATAATACTTCAAAGAAATGTGTCATAAGTAATTTACCTGTAAGTTCTTATGAAAGATGAATATCTTTATTCTATGGTGGTTTGATTTATAAAATGTTTACTTGAGCGAGTGATTAAGAAATAGTATTCTTTATAAATACCATTTAAAGAAAAAAAATGTCAAATTTTATTTTTTAAGGAAAGGGGAGCACCATTATGGTAACGCTCGAGAGGGGAAAACCTCGTTTTTTTCAAAAAAACGTGGTTTTCCCCTCTCGATATTAGTAATTAAATAAAAAAAGAATCGGACACCCAACACTACCAACTACCGTTGCTTCTTTTCAGATCTGGCGGGGTTCATGGCGTTATTGCCATCCGATTCATTTTTTTTATACGCATTATCTTTTTTTGTGTCAAGTTTTAAATAATGTGGTTAAAATAGAAAATGCCCTTTGCAGGGCATTTATATTTAGTACTAAAATTTTTATAATTTATTTTTTGAAATTCGCCATGATTTCTTCTAGAATTTCACTTGGTGTTTTTTCTAAAAATTCTTCAACGGCACTTCTTGCCTTTGTAGCAGCATTGCTTACTGTATTTGGAATGTCAGCCACGGCTGCAGCTGCCTCTTCGGTTTTTTGGCTTATGGTTGATGGATCATTACCTGTGTCAGTATTGCTTTCATCGGCGGTAGTATCGTCAGGATTAGTTTCGTCAGTTGTTGTGTCTTCAGCAGTTGTATCGTCAGGGTCGACTTCATCAGCGTCAGTGTCTTCTTCGCCTTCAACTTCTGGTGCAGAAGCTTTCGGCTCCATGATTTCTGTAACTTCATCAAGACTTACAACCCTGCCGTCTTCAAGTAAGAGATATTGCACGTTATTGTAGTTACTTACAGCCGTTACCTTGCCTGAAACCTGTGCTTGTGTGATTACTGTTTCGCCATTTGCGTCTTGCGCACTGATAGCAAATGAATACACACCATTAGGTGCAAGAGAACCATCAGCAAGTTTACAATTCCAATCAAAATCATGCACACCAGCAGCAGATGGTTCAAGTGCAACTGTTGCTACAAGATTATTATTTGCATCAAATATATTAATTGTTCCGCTTGCAATATCAGCATCAGAACCATAACTTACATGTGAAGACTCCCCATCGGTAACAGAAATACCGTAACCTTGTGCAACAACTTCCTTACCAATGAAACTCGCTGCATTGATAGAAATTTGCCTGTTTTGAGACTCAACCATGCTGTCCATACTTTCGTTCATGTTCATCATCTGCTCAAGAGATGAGAATTGTGCAAGCTGTGCAACATAATCTGTATCTTCACTAGGGTTTAGCGGATCTTGATACTGAAATTGAGTGACCATAAGCATTAAAAATGCTTCTTTATCTAGCTCGTCACCCTTACCTATAAGAGAAGAACTTGCCGAAAATGCGGAATTGTATTGATTTGTGATTGCTGACATATAGCTAACCTCTATGCAAGAATATTGATATAAGATTCTTCACTAAGAAGATTTTTCTCTATTCCTTCTATTTGGTCATTATGTAGCAAGTTTTGTGCCAATTCATATTCTTCAACAGAAAGTGTGTCTTGTGGTAACCAACCTTCGTTATACCTCTTCCAAGTACGCGTAATCTATTGAGATCTTCTAATTCTGCTTGCATTTGTTCTTGCGTGTTAGATTGGCCATGTTCTTGCCCTTCTTCCTGCATGGAATTTTCTGCATAGCTGTATGAATTTTGATCGTCTGAACGAAGTTCAACTTCAATAGATTCTAATTTCACACCTTGAGCTTCTAACTCTTTTTTAATAGCTGCAATTTGCTGATTAATAGTGTGCATAGTTTCTTCTTTTTCTGGCTGAATGAGGGCTCTTAGCTCACCGTCTTTTGCTGTGAGTATTACATTTACTGCACCTAATTCAACTGGATTTAAGCGAACTTCAAGCTTTGTGACATTGTTTTTTACAGCTGTTGAGATATTGTTTGAAAGCTGACTTGAAACAAAGGCTTGCTCAAACTTTGTGTTTACATTAGCATTAGTAGTTGTTTTTGCGCTAGAACTTGAATTGTTTTGTAAGCTACTTGCTAAGAAATTGAAGTTTTCTTTTGTGTTTTTTTGTTCAGATGAACTTTCTTGCCCATTTCGTGTGAGCGAAACAGAAGACTTTAGCGAATCAACAAAGCTAGAATTTGCTGTTGGCTGGAAGTTTAATACTTCACGTCTTTCTTCGGCTTTAGCGTTTAGCACTGTGTCGATTCTTTCAGTAGTAGATTTTTGTACTAAATCTTTTTCATTAATATTTGCTTCTATAATTTTTACTTCATTTGCTAAAGTTTCGTTTTTAAGCGTACTTTTCTTGAATGAATCTAAGACATTATTTAATATAGAATTTTCCATTTGTAAACGAGTTTGACTTGTGAGCTTGTCTTCTTTATTTTGTGTGCTTGCTTCAAATTCTATTCTTTTGCGAGCGTCGTCAGTTAAGCTATCTAGCTTTTCACTAAGATTATTAGCTAATTCAAGTAATTGACTTTGCTTGTCTTGCATTTCTTGACGCGAAGAGGCAAAAATAGTTTCAAAGTTTTTTGTATTTAATTGTATCTTGTCACTTTGTCCAAAGAGTTGCATTAATTTATTTTTTTCAGCGTCTGAAATTTGCATAGCAGAAGCTAGGGCAGCCATTTCACTTTTTGTAATGCTGACTTCTTCTTTTGTAGAAACAAGATTTTCTAAAGTATTTAATATGTTATTAGAGCTTGATGAAGCAAGTTTTGCAAATATATCTTCACCATTTTCATTATTGTTTGAAAGTTTTTGAGATAATGAAAGCAATGCCTGTTCTTCACGCTTTGTGAGAGATTTTGCTTCGCCCATGATAGCTTGCATTGAAGCTGTCATAAGCTCTTCAGGAGTAGAACCAGCAAAGTTTTTTCCGCTTTCTTTTAATGCACGCAATACTTCAGTGTTATTGTAGCCATCTTTGAGCATTGCATCAATAAGGCTATCTACTTCTTGCTCAGTGAATCTGATTTCTTCTGAACTTTCTTTAGAATCGTGCATTGAATAAGGTGAAATAAATTTCCCATCTAAGCTTGAAAGGGAATTATTTTCCTCATCAGAAGTATAGGCTGAATTATTAAATTGCTGAATCATTTCTTGAGCTAATTGTGCAGCTCTATCTCGATTTCTTGCTTTTTCGTTGAGTTCATCTTCAAGTTTTTCTTCTTCATTATCAGCTATTTGTCTTGCTTGTTCTTCATTGTATTCTGCTTGTGCATTTTGCTTAGCATAATATTCTTGCAAGTATATAGCGTCGTTAGAGAGTGATGAAGATGCGGAGTAATCTTGATCATTAGAACTATAATCTTGTAAAACATCAGAAAAAGATAAGCCTAATTGTGCATTTGTGATGCTTGCATGGGCTTGTGTGAGAATACTTCTACTTGAAGCGTATTCACTGTTTCTGCTGTTTTCGTCGATAGGCAAAAATTGCATATGTATACTCCTTTTAAGGCTTTATGCAGAGTAATAAGCAATATATGTGCCAAAGTTTTAGCTTATGTATAATTTAAAAAATTATTCTCTCTAGAAAATAGTTATTGATACTTGAATAGCGTGCAAATAGCGAAAAAATGCATAATCTCATTACTTGCCACTTTGCTTTTAATTTGTTATATAAAGCATACTATTTTTGATTAAGGATTTTTTATGTCCCAATACACACTCAAAGAACACACACATCCTTAAGTAGAGCATAGCGGAAGTAAGTCGTTTAAAAATAGAGTACAAGATATTTTGCCAGATGGTGGAAATCTTACTCTTTGTCTTTCTTGTGGAGCATGTTCCTCATCTTGCCCAGCAAATGGAATAGATGATATGGATCCTCGTAAATTTTTGCGTCTTGCCTCACTTGGTATGGACGAAGAAATAAAAAGCACTCCATGGGTTTGGAAATGTTCACTTTGTATGCGTTGTGTGCACAATTGCCCAATGCAAATCAACATTCCACAACTTGTTTATTATGCACGCCAATCATGGGCAGAAGAGGCAAAACCAAGCGGTATTACTTCTTCATGTCAGCTTGCATTAAAAAACCCTACTAATTCAGCTATGGGTGCAAAAAGTGAAGATTTTGAATTTGTTGTGCAAGACGTTTTAGAAGAAATTCAAGAAAGTCAGCCACATCAAGAA
>CAYJHN010000107.1:0-6666 GCA_964369985.1 uncultured Desulfovibrionaceae bacterium
CTTATAAATATGTCAGATACTTACAATGGTGGAATAAAAATCTTGCCAAAAAAAGAAAAAAAATCACGAAAAGAACTTATAGATGGCTGGATAGGCTATTTCAAAAATGAACATGATGAAATAGTAGAATAAGAAAATAGGTAAAAACTATTAAAATCGGCAAAAAAGCCGAAAAGATATTAAAATAAAATCAGGTTTTAACAATGACAAATAAAGAAAAATATACAAATGCATTTATCGAAGCATTTAATCTTGAAGAGGCTGCTGTTCCAACTTTAAAATATCAAGATATTCCTGAATGGGATTCTGTGGGGCATATGGGGCTTGTGACGGCTCTTGAAAATGCTTTTGAAATTATGCTCAAGCCTGCAGATCTTATTAATTTAAGTTCCTACGATAAAGGAAAGGAAATTTTATTAAATTATGGTGTGGAAATTAACTAATTTTGCTAAAAACACTGCTTTAATAACAGAAAATGAGCAAGAAATCAGCTATAATGAGCTTGATACTCTTTGTGCTGAGCTTGCTTGTGTAATAAAAAAGCGTGCTTTAGTTTTTCAGCTGTGCAAAAATTCGCTTGGCTCTATAGTTGGTTATCTCACATTTTTAAATAATAAACATGTTCCTCTTTTACTTAATGCAAATATTCAAAATGAGCAATTAAGTGAATTATTAGAAGAGTATCAGCCAGAATATATCTATCTACCAAAGGAAGAAGCGAGCAGAGTAGAGGGCGAAATTCATTTTGAAAAAAATGGCTATCTTTTAATAAAAACAAAATATCTACAAAAAATAAAGCTTTATGACGAGCTCGCTCTTTTGCTAAACACTTCTGGTTCAACAGGCAGTGCAAAATTGGTACGTCTTTCTTATGAAAATTTGCTAGCAAATACTGAATCTATTGTAGAATATTTAAAACTTTCGCCTTTAAAGCGTGCAATTACCAATCTACCCATGAGTTATACTTATGGATTATCCATAATTAACACGCATTTATATACAGGTGCTTCCTTAGTTTTAACAGATAAAAGCGTGCTTGAAAGTGCCTTTTGGAACTTGATGAAGAAATACGAGGTAGACTCGCTTGCTGGTGTGCCTTATACATATGAATTGTTTAACAGATTAGATATTTACTCAATGGATTTGCCTTCTCTCAAAACTCTCACGCAAGCAGGCGGAAGAATTTTGCCAGCATTACATAAAAAATTTGCTACTTGGGCAATAGAAAACAAAAAAGAATTTATTGTGATGTATGGCCAAACAGAGGCTACTTCGCGTATGGGCTATCTGCCTTTTGAACGAACTTTAGAAAAATTTGGAAAGATGGGCATAGCAATACCAAGAGGCGAGTTTTCACTTGTTGATGAAAATCAAAATACTATAAGTGCTTATGATCTTGTTGGCGAACTTGTTTATAAGGGAAAAAATGTGAGTCTTGGCTATGCAGAAAAAAAAGAAGATCTCGTAAAAGCTGATGAAAATAAGGGTCTTTTATTCACTGGTGATATGGCAACTTGTGATGAAGACGGCTTTTATACAATAGTTGGCAGAAAAAAAAGATTTCTCAAACTTTTTGGGCATAGAGTAAATTTAGATGAAGTCGAAAGGGCAATACAAGCAAATTTGAATATCAATAATGCTTGTGCTGGACTTGATGACTTGATGTATATATTTGTTACTGAAGATAAAAAAGAAAAAGAAATAAAAGATTTTGTAAGCGATTATACTAAGATACATTTTTCTGCTTTCAAAGTATTAAAAATCGAACAAATTCCAACAAACGATTCTGGCAAGAAGCAATATAAAGAGCTTACACAATATTATAAGGCTAAGTAGATGAAATTTCATAAAAAAAGATATAATATATTCTCTTATTGCGTTGAAGAATATAAGTATAGCCAAGAAGGTGCTTATATTCTTGATGAAAAAAGTAATGCTGATATTATTCGCGTTCAACTGCCTGCTGAGATAGAAAATGAAAACCATATGTTTTCAAATGCTTACTATTTTGCTGATAGATTAATAACATGCCAAATTTCGCTTTCTTCTCTACCTGAAGATATTTTAAAAAAGCAAAGAGTTGAAATTATAGAAAGTTCAGAATATAGAGATAGGGTAAAAAAAATAGCAAGCGAGGCATTTAAATCTGATAGACGTTTTCATCTTTTAAAAAAAACAAATGCAGAAATTGCAAGTGCAATTATTTCAAATTATGTTGATGAATTAGATAAATATTATCTTGCATTATTTGAAAATGAAATAATAGGTTTTTTAGCATTAAAAGAATGTTCTGAAAATAAAATAGCAATACATTTAGCTGCTGTAGATGAAAAATATCGCCTTACAGGTGCTGCACAATCACTTTACACAAGAGCTATAGCTGATTCTGCTCATAAATATAAAGTATTAGAAGGAAAAATAAGCACGAATAATATGCCTGTAATGAATCTTTATGCTTCATTTAATGCAAGATTTTCAATGCCTGAAAATATATACCTTAAGGAGAATGTATGCCTTTAATAGATTTTGAAAAATTATATACTCTTTCTCCTTATGCTTTAGAAAAAAAAGAAAAAAATGCTTTGTATGCTAAAGAATTAGCAAAACTTACTGTTTTTCATTATGCACATTGTAAAGAATATCAAAAGCTTTTAGATGGGTTTTCTAATAGTTTTTCTGCTCATCTAGCAAGCAAAAAAAACATAGGCAAAGAAGATTTGTTTTATTTAGAAGATGTTCCCTATATTCCAATTCGATTATTTAAAAATTTTGAATTAAAAAGTGTAGAAGATGAAGCAGTAGTAAAAATAATGACTTCTTCTGGTACATCTGGGCAAAAAGTTTCAAAAATTTTTTTGGATAAAGAAAACATTACAAATCAAACTCAAGTACTTACGCATATTCTTTCTTCGTATTTAGGAAAAGAACGTTTGCCACTTATGTTTTTAGACACAGAAATTGTAAAAAAAGACAGGAAGATGTTTTCAGCACGCGGTGCGGGCATAATTGGCTTTACTCCTTATGGGAGAAATACTCTTTTTGCTTTAAATGATGATATGAGTCCAAATTTTGATAAGATATTAGAATTTTTTGAAAAGTTTAAAAACGAAAAAGTACTTGTTTTTGGCTATACTTCAATTATTTGGCAGCATATAGTTAAAGAATTTGAAAAAAATAATATTAAATACGATTTTAAGAATGTTGTTTTATTTCATATAGGTGGCTGGAAAAAACTAAAAGATGAAGCTGTAAACGCTTTAGAATATAATAGAAGAATAAAGAATTGTTTTGGCAATGTAGATGTTTATAATTATTATGGAATGGCTGAACAATTAGGTTCTGTTTTTGTAGAATGCGAGCACGCACATATGCATTGCTCAAATTTTTCAAATGTTTTAACAAGGCGAACTAGTGATTTTTCTCTTTGCGAACAAGGCGAAAAAGGTGTAATTCAGCTTATTTCACTTTTGCCTACTTCTTATCCTGGTCATTCTATACTTACAGAAGATGAAGGTATTATTTTAGGCGAAGATGATTGTAAATGTGGTAGAAAAGGTAAATATTTCAAGATAGTTGGCAGAGTAAAAAAAGCAGAAATAAGAGGTTGTAGTGATACTTATGAACACAAAAAATAATACTATCTTACATTTACTTGAAAATATAGATAAAAGTCCTCTTCCTGTTTTTTCTGAGGTCGCTCTTGCTTTTTTAGATGAGCTTTCAACAAACTTGCTTTCATCTAAAAATATAAGGATTTACCCTGATATTACAGCATTTGCTTTTTGGGCGAGAAGAAAAAATATTGAAAATATAAAAAATAATTTCAGTGAAATCAATGCCTTTAGTGGGCGTGGTTTATGCTTTCATATTTGTCCCTCGAATATAGCAATAAATTTTGCTTTTTCCTTTGTTTTTGGGCTTTTAGCTGGAAATGCAAATATAGTTAGAATTCCAAGTAAGCAATTTGAACAAGTTGATTTTTTACTTGAAATTATAGAAAAACTGATAAAGAAATATCCAAGTTTAGATAAAAGAAATGTTTTTATTTCTTATGAGAGACAAAGCACTCTAACTGAAGAAATTTCAGCATTTGCTGATGTTCGTATGATTTGGGGTGGCGACGCAACTATTTCTCAGCTCAAAAGAATGCAAACAAAGGCACTTTGTCTTGATATTGTTTTTGCTGATAGATATTCACTTTGTATTATTGACGAAAACGCAATTTTAGCATCAGGTGAAAATACATTAAAAAAATTGAGCGAAGATTTTTACAACGATACTTTTTTGATGGATCAAAATGCCTGTTCATCTCCTCAGCTTGTTTTATGGAAAGAGGCAAGTTTAGAAAATGCCGGTAAAGGCAGGGAATTATTTTGGAAATTTGTAGAAAAAGTAAGTGAAAAATATATATTACAAGATTTGAGTGCTCTTGATAAATACACAAAATTGTGTGAAGAAATAATAAATCTTGAAATATATAAAACAAGCTATAGACATACAAATAAAATCTATAGAATTGAATTGTCAAAATTAGATAAAGAAATTGTGGAACTACGTGGAAATAGCGGTTATTTTTATGAATATGTGATAAATTCTTTTGAAAATGAGCTTTTTCCTCTTATCAATGAAAAATACCAAACAATTACTTATTTTGGAATAGACGCAAATGCTTTGCATGAAAATATGAAAATAAATAATATCAAAGGAATAGATCAAATAGTTCCTATAGGAAAAGCCTTAGAAATGGACGTGTTTTGGGACGGCTACGACATTATAAAAATGCTTGCAAATAAAAGAGTGATAAAATAAAAGCTTGTAATTATTATTCTTTATTTCCAGTAATCCATAAAACCTTCTTTATAAAAAAGATATTCATATTGTAAATCTTTATTTATTTCAGCAACTAATGATACGATATCTTTCTTGCTTTTAGAAAATTTGTCATTATTTTTTTTGCTTTCTTTGTTTTCTTTAAATAAAAGCCATGTCTTTGCCGTAGGGCAATACACTGAATGGCTAAAACTATATTTATCCATCAATGCTTGCATGCTCATGTTGGCAAAAACAGAACAATGTAAAATAGTATAATAAAACCAATGTGGATCTTTTGGAGGTTTTTCACACACAAGGGTATGAAAAGCAAAAATTCCCTCTTCATCAAGACAGCTAAGCATTTCTTCAATTGGGGATAAATCTCTTATATGCTCAAGTAAAGCGCTTGAAAAAACAAGAGAAAATTTTTGTGAATGAAGCTCTTGTTTAGAAATATAGTCTAAGCCATCTGGCACTAGATATTCATCATAAGAGTGAACATTAATAGTGAAATGTTTTTTGCTAATTTGTGCAAATTGCCCTAAACCAGCAGCATAATCCAATATTTTGTTTTCATCTATTAATTTATATTTTGATAATATATGAAAGAGCAAGGCTTGTTGTAAATATGGAGGGCGATGAGCATAATCGTTTCTTGGCGTATAATCTGCTATGTGTTCGATTTTATTGATATGTTCAAATTTTTCTTCATCAATTTCATGCATTGTTTTTGAAAAAGTAAAGAAGCAATTTGTACATTGATAGTATTCGTTTTTTAAAAGCAGTGAAGTAAATTTTTCGTCTACTTCATGCAAGAAATAAGGCTGTGAAACAGAATTACAGATAAGGCATTTTGTCATAAATTACTCTCTATCTTGCCTTTGCATAGAGCACGCTTTCCCAAAACCATGTGTTATGGTGGCCGAAATAGAGCTCGTATTGCGGATATTTTTCCATAATATAAAGTGGAATTTCGTAAAAATGTAAGGTGTTTAATTCATGTGTGTGATGATAAAGCGAAATGTGTAAAGAGGGTAGCGAATTAGAAATATGTTTTTCTGCACCCTTTAAACATTCTAATTCAGCTCCTTCTATATCAAGTTTCAATACATCTATTTTTGTGTTTGGTAAAAAGTCATCGAGGGCAACAGAAGTGCATTTTTCGCTAAATTCATTTCCAGAGTCCGATAAAAATGAACCAGCACCAGAACCTTTAATGTAAAAATTACTTTTTTCTGACCAAAGTCCGTAAGGTTCTACTTTTATTTGTGGGTAAGCCTTTGTTTTTTCGAGGCAAATTTTATATTGAGCTTGAACAGGTTCAAAACCAATCACCTTTCCTTTTTCGCCAACTTGCTTTGCAAATATAACAGAAGTTGCACCATCAAAGAGGCCACCATCAATAAGAGTATCTCCTTGCTTTGCGAGAGTTTCTTTATGCTGATATTGCTCATAAGGCGAAACCGTTAGATAGGCTGGGTTTCCTTCTATATTTGCTTTAATAGCCCTTGCGTAACATTCCTTACTTTCATCATCAGCAAGAGCATTAAATATAGTATAAGCAAGTTTTAAGGTGTTGACAGGTATGCTTGAAAATCTTGTACTTTCGTTTTTATAAAAGCAAGATTGGTCAATGAATAATTGTTTGTCTATATTACAAGCATAGTATTTTGCACATAGGCTTGTTATGCTTGGCCCAGCAATGCCCATATAGTAAGCAGAAGCAAAAAGACAAATATTTTGATGTGTTAATGAATTTATCTTGCTTTTAGATACAAGAGTAATCTTTTCAAATAGCTTGTTTTTTTGAGCTTTTTTTACAAATTCGTTTGTATATAAATCTTCTTCCTTTTC
>CAYJHN010000108.1:0-6654 GCA_964369985.1 uncultured Desulfovibrionaceae bacterium
ACGGTTGGCAAGCAGATTGGCTCTCTGGCGATTTATCAAGATATCGCTCTCACTACGCAAAAAATGCTGTGCAGGGTAATCTTACAGGTGAAGAGATCTTTACTCATAAAGAAAATATCTGGAAAAGAAAGCAACCAACAAAGGTAGAGTTTTCTGATTTAGAATTTGACGAAAATGGGAATAATATCATTGTAAGAATGAAGCAAAGATATGCTGATTCAAAAGGTTATTCTGATGTAGGTAGAAAAGAAATTGTGCTTACAAAAGAAAATGGTACATGGTTAATTATTAAGGAAACATGGAAACGTATATGAATAAAGTAAAGCCAATTCTTTTGATTTATTCAAGAGAAAATGGAAAAGTATCTCAAATAGCATTTAAATTAGGGACATTAATATTTTTTGTCGTGACTTTTTTCTTGCTACTCATTGTGTGTACTATTTCAACTTATGGCTTTGTTACATATTCTATGCAAACCTATAATCTTAATTATCAAATGGCTGAAGTAAAGCAAGAGCTTACAGCTTTAAAAATTGAGAGAGAAAGATTTAAATCCTATCTTACTTTCATCGAACAAACTGATCCTGTTACACTTTCCTATCTTTATGACGCACAAGAAGTTGTTTCTGATGATATCATAACTGATGAAGTTGCCGAATTAAACGAAACACCACCACCACTAGAAAATGCTCCCAAAAGTGAAGTAGTTATGGTGATTCCTGAAATTGTGCATGACGAAGGCTTAATAAAGCTAGAAAATGCAAAAGTTGATTTAAATGCAGAAGAAAATATCATAAACATTTACTTTAACTTAAGAAACACAAAGAAAATTCCAAAAATCGTAGGCGATGCTACCTTTACATTGATTAAAAATGATACCAACGAAGAAATTCCATTCACAAAACTAAAGCCAACTTCATTTGACTTCTCAAATCTAAGAGAAACTCATGCTAGACTCACTCCGCAAAATAAAAGAGTGACAAGTGAAGATCTCGTACTCATAAAACTCATTGTAGACAGTAAAGAAGTTTATTCTGAAATAATTCCAATAAAGTAGATATATGTCAATAACAAAAGAAGATATTCTCGAGCTTCCGCTTATTTCCTATCCAGGCAAGGTTGAGATAATATCAAATAAAGAAGAATGGTTACAAGCATACTCAAAAATCAAAGAAGAGAAAGTTCTTGGCTTTGATACTGAAAGCAAGCCAACATACGTTAAAGGCCCTTTAAATCCGCCTGCTATTATGCAACTTGCTACCGAAGATTGTGTATACATTATTCAATTTTATAGATTAAGGCTATTGCCAACTATGATTGAGATTTTATCTAATCCTGATATACTTAAAGTAGGCGTAGCTATCCGTGATGATTTTACTTTTTTACAGAAAAGAGGCAAATTCACACCTGCTGGACAATTAGATTTAGCACCTCTTGCTAAGAAAAAAGGCTATGCTTCTTCTGGTTTACGCACACTTTGTGCCGAAATTTTACAAGGCAGATTGAGTAAGTCAATGCGTTGTAGTAATTGGGAAAAAATAAATTTAAGTCCAGCTCAAATATTGTATGCAAGCACTGATGCATGGGTGAGCCGTTTACTCTATTTCAAAATCATCGAAACAGAAACACCAGAAATTAAGATTTAAAAAAATTTTTAAAAAGAAAATTTGTTTTTGAGGGGAAAAACCACACTTTGAAAAGTGAGGTTTTTCCCCTCAAACTCCCCTTTTCCTTACAAACTTTTTAATAAAAACTATTTGCTAAATTTTTAAGTGTTAATAAAACTGCTAATTTTTCAGCAGTCTAAGAATTATATAAATTTTACAAATAAAAAGACTAGATTTCAACCTCAAAGCTTCGCTTTTTCTCTTAGAAAGATATGGTAGGCATGTAATTTATTGATAATTCAGTAAGTTATGTGCCTATTTTTTGTCATTCAGAGGAAAGCCGAAGGCTTGACGTAGGAATCTAGTCCTTTAAAACTATGTATAATTTATCCTAATCTTTTGATTCCCTTGTCGCCAATATCTCGGCGATAATAGGAGGCTTTCATTTCTATCTTTGAAAGAGCTTTATACGCGTCTTCTTTTGCTTCTTTTAATGTGTCAGAAAGGGCAGTTACGCAAAGCACACGGCCACCATTTGAGAGAAGCTTGTCATTTTCTACTTTAGTACCAGCTTGGAAAACATATGTATTCTCTGAGTTTGCGTCTTCTATACCATTTATTTCCATACCTTTAGGGTAACTTTCAGGATAGCCTTTTGAAGCTAAAACCACGCCTAAAGCAGATTTTTCTGAAATAGATAATGTACATTCAGATAATGTTCCCTTTACACAAGAAAGTAATATTTCAATAAGGTCACATTCTAAACGCATCATAAGTGGTTGACATTCAGGATCGCCAAATCTCACATTATATTCAATAACTTTAGGGCCTTCTGTAGTCATCATAAGGCCAGCATAGAGTATACCTTTAAATGGTGTGCCTCTTTTTTTCATTTCTTTCAAAATAGGTCTTACAACAATATCAGTTACTTCTTCTAAAATACTGTCTGGTAAAACTGGAGCAGGTGAATAGGCACCCATACCACCTGTGTTTAAGCCTGTATCGCCTTCATTAATTGTTTTGTGGTCTTGTGCTGATGGGAGCGGTAGAGCAAATTCGCCATCACAAAAACAAAGTAAGGAAGCTTCTTCACCAATTAAAAGATCTTCAATAACAACTGATGAACCAACATCACCAATCTTGCCATCGTAAATTTGTTCTAATGCGTTTACAACATCGTTTTGTGTGTGTGCTACAAAAACGCCTTTGCCAGCTGCAAGGCCGTCAGCTTTTACAACAAGCGGTGCGCCTTTTTTGAAAACATATTCTAAGGCATGTTCTAATGAATGAAAAACTTCAGCGTCAGCTGTAGGCACATGAGCTGCTTTCATCACTTCTTTTGCAAATGATTTACTGGACTCTAGTGTAGCACAAGCTTTAGATGGGCCAAAGCAAGCTATACCTTCTTTCGTCATTTCGTCAACAATTCCAAGTGAAAGAGGAACTTCTGGGCCAACTACTACTAAATCAACAAAATGTTCTTTTGCAAAATCAATTAATTTGCTGATTTCTGTTTCTTTGATTGCTACATTTTTCGCAATGCTTTTAGTGCCGCCATTTCCAGGTGCAACAAAGATTTCTTCAGCAAATGAAGATTGCTTGATTTTCCACGCAAGGGCATGCTCTCTGCCACCAGAACCTACAATTAAAACATTCATATTCTACCTCAAATATTTGATGTGTTATTAATATACTACTTTTTCTTATCTTGCAAGAATGTATATAGAAGATATTTTTTCTAAAATAAGAGGAGAATTTGATTCTAATATCTTGTTTTTATGTGATAAAATAATAAATTTACACTTTTTTGCAAGAGTTGACAAATAGGCTTAAAAATGCAATAGCTATCTATTGAATTATATATTTAAAAATTCAGATAGATGTGAATTAATGGAGGTTTCGATGATTTTTAACAAAAAAATGAACTTTTTGAAAGCAGGTTTATCTACTGCTTTAATCTTAGCAACAGCAGGCTCTGCTTTTTCAGCAGAAACTTTGAAAATTGGTGTTGGCGGTGCTCATTCAGGCGAATTAGCTTCTTATGGTGTGCCAACTTTAAATGCTGTACGTTTAGTTGTTGATGAATTTAACGCTAATGGCGGCCTTTTAGGCAAGCAAATTGAAATTGTTGCTGCTGATGACCAATGTAAACCTGAACTAGCTCCAAATGCTGCAACAAGCATGCTTTCACAAGATATTGTTGGTGTTGTTGGCATGATATGCTCAGGCGCTACAAAAGCTGCTTTACCTATTTTTAATGACGCAAATATTGTTGTTATAAGCCCATCTGCAACTACTCCTGAACTCACACTTTCTGGCGACAATAAAATTTTCTTCCGTACAATTGGTCACGATTTTACACAAGCAGAAATTTCAGCTAACTTCATTGGTAAAGAAATTAAGCCAAAATCAATTGCTTTCTTACATGACAACAGCGAATACGGTAAAGGTTTTGCTGATAGCGTAAAAGCAAATATCGAAAAGAAATACCCTTCTATTGAAGTTGTATTATTTGAAGCGGTTACACCTGGCGCACCTGACTATTCATCAGTTGCTCGTAAAATTCGTAGAGAAAAAGCAGAATTTGTTGTTTGGGGCGGTT
The DNA here is from genome assembly GCA_964369985.1 of uncultured Desulfovibrionaceae bacterium. Taxonomy (GTDB): domain Bacteria; phylum Desulfobacterota; class Desulfovibrionia; order Desulfovibrionales; family Desulfovibrionaceae; genus CAYJAZ01. The sequence continues at coordinate 4,210 of CAYJHN010000108.1, forward strand.
ACCTTCCTGAAGCATCAAAAATCGTAAACAACTTACGTGAACTTGAAATCGAAGTTCCTATGCTTGGCCCAGACGGCTTAAAAGATGAAAACTTCATCAACACAGCTGGCGAAGCAGCTGAAGGCGTATACGCTTCTGGCCCTGCTGATACTTCTAATAATCCAATGAGTAAAGAAGTAGCACAAAAACACCAAAATCAATTTGGGGCTGCACCTGGCGCATTCTTTGACAATGGTTATTCTGCTGCTTTAGCTCTTTTAAATGCTATTAAAGTTGCAAATTCAACTGAAACAGCAAAAATTATTGATGCTTTGCAAACAAAGAGTGTAAATACTCCTGTTGGTAATGTTGTTTTCAACGAGCAAGGCGATGCTAGAGGAATTGGCATGAGTATTTACCAAGTTAAAGATGGTTCATATACTCCTGTTTTTACAGAATAATTTAATAATTTTTTCTATTAGAATAAGGCTTTACTCTGTGTAAAGTCTTATTTTAATATGAAAAGTAAAATAAAATAGTACTTTTCTTTTGAATATAGAAAGTAAAAACCTTATTCTAATTCATAGTCTAACTATTTGATATAGAAAGATAAATAAAAATAATAAGAGCTTTTGTACACAAAAATACCAAAAGGTTTTAGAGTAAGGTTAGAAAGCAAAAGAGGACATATCATGGATTGGCAGTATTTTTTAGAAATATTTTTCTCAGGCCTCACAAGGGGCAGTATATATGCGCTTATAGCACTTGGATATACTATGGTATATGGTATCATCGAACTCATCAACTTCGCGCATGGTGAAATTTATATGATTGGTGCTTTTATAGCTCTTGCTGTAGCAAATGTTCTTACAGTAATGGGTTTTCCACCAACAACTATACTTATTCTTGCTGCTGTTGTTGCAATGCTTTACTGTTCTGCTTATGGTTTTACAGTTGAAAAAATCGCGTATAAACCGCTTCGTAATGCCTCAAGACTTGCAACTCTTATTTCTGCAATAGGTATGTCTACTTTTTTAATGAACTATGTTGGTTTAGCTCAAACTACTGACTTTGTTCGCTTTCCTAGACTTATACCTAAGTTTGAATTTCTTTCATATTTCAACGGTATTTTGCGTTCAAGTGACTTTGTTATTATCACAACTTCTGCCTTTATTATGCTTTGTCTTACTTTATTTATTTCTAAAACAAAGATGGGTAAGGCAATGAGGGCAACAGCTCAAAATAGAAAAATGGCTATGCTTTTAGGTATTGATGCAGATAAAATTATCAGCATGACCTTTATTGCTGGCTCTGCTCTTGCTGCTATTGGTGGTACTTTGATTGCTGCACACTCTGGACAAGTGAGTTTTGCCATTGGATTTATGGCTGGTCTTAAAGCCTTTACTGCAGCTGTTTTAGGCGGTATTGGTTCTATTCCTGGTGCTATGCTTGGCGGCCTTGTTTTGGGTCTTGCTGAAAGTTACACAACTGGTTACTTCTCAGGTGACTACGAAGATATTTTAGCCTTTAGTTTGCTTATTTGTATCTTGATTTTCAGACCTTCTGGACTTCTTGGTAAAGCAAAAGTGCAAAAAGTGTAGGGGATAAATATGATAAATATCAACATGATAAAAAATACTCTTCTGCATTTAGTGTGGTTTTTCTTACTTTGCTTTCCTCTTGTTGGCATGCGTTTTGACAATAAGAAAAACTTGACAATTTTATGGGATAGACTTGGCCTTGTTATGCTTTGCGTTTTAGTTGCAAGCATACTTTGGCAAATTGCTTTTTCAAAAGACAAAAAACATACTTCTGGCATAACAAAAAGTATTTCCGCTATCAGCACAAATATAAATGAACTTTTTGAAAAGAAATCTACACAAGTAATTTCATTATCAGTCTTATTTGTAATTTTTGCTGTATTGCCATTAGTAAGTTCATTATACCAAGTAACAATTTTTTCTCTTGCACTTATCTATGTTATGCTCGCATTAGGGCTTAATATTGTTGTTGGTGTTGCAGGCCAGCTTGTGCTTGGTTATGCAGCATTTTACGCTGTTGGTGCTTATACTTATGCCTTGCTTAATATGTATTTTGGCTTGTCGTTCTGGGTGTGTTTACCTCTTGGTGGCTTATTGGCGGCAATAGCTGGGCTTGCACTTGGTTTTCCTGTGCTCAGACTAAGAGGCGACTATCTTGCTATTGTTACACTTGGTTTTGGCGAAATCACAAGACTATTGTTCAATAATTTATCTGACATTACAATGGGTTCACGTGGTGTTTCAAATATTCCACGACCTGAATTTTTTGGCATGGAATTCAACCTTGAGCAGTCAACTACTTATATTTACTACATTGCATTTGCTGCAACTATATTAACTATTCTTATTATTAGCAGATTGAAAAATTCTCGTGTTGGTCTTGCCTTACAAGCAATGAAAGAAGATGAAATTGCTTGTGAAGCTA
>CAYJHN010000109.1:0-876 GCA_964369985.1 uncultured Desulfovibrionaceae bacterium
CTTTGTAAAAACGTTCGTTATGTCCGTATAATTGTTCTAAAACTTCAACATCACTTAAAAGCCCTAACATAGAATCTTCAAGTTTATTGCTTATACCCTCGATTTGTGCAGCAATACTTTCAAATTTTGCTATAGTCTTTTTCACATCATTAAACATAGAACCAATAATTGGAAGTTTTGCAAGAAAACTTGGCTCTTTGTTCATGTCTGTAACATCAACATCTTTTACTTTAACCATAAGATCAGATAAAAACTCGCCTACAGCACCTGAATCTTTAGCCTTCACCCTTGAAAGCAAATCATCAGAAAAACGCGATATTTCTTGCATTGTATTTGTGCCATAAGTTATATCTAATGAAGGATCTGCTAAATTAATTGAATTAACAATTCTTTCTATGTTATTATTTGAGCTTTGTGTAAGATCAGCACTTGTTGCAGAGTTTTGTACTGTATTATCCACCATAATAAATTCCTTTTATATTCAAATTCTTTGTATTTTGTTAGTCATTTAATCTTTTTTGTATTTGTTTATGCTATGACATATACTGATTTTATTACCTTGCTTTAGCTCAATAGTCAACTAATGACTGTTGGCACAAATTTACTTTTGACCTTTTCTCATTTGTACCATTTACTTTTTTTCTTCAAAAAGCAAAGGAGCAGAGGAATAAAGAATTTTCCTTCTTTGGAAAGCCTAAGAGTGAGCGACGAATAAAATAACATCTTCAATATGCTACGATTTTTTTTATAAAAGACAATTTTATTTCTCTATTTCATAGGAAAATTGTTTACAAAGCTCTTCACAAGTGCTTATCCAAACATTCTCTCTTAGCTTTTCAATATGTTTTAATATATTTTCTAAAATTTGTATTTTCC
>CAYJHN010000109.1:886-6630 GCA_964369985.1 uncultured Desulfovibrionaceae bacterium
TTGTGCAAGAGACCAGAGACCATCTTCTAGATACGCATCAAATTCTTGTATATAGTTTTCTTCTACTCTTTTGTAGGACGAAACACGCCCTTGCCCACTTGGAAATGCTGGGCCATAATTAAAAGCAAAATATGGAAAATCGTGTAATTTCCAATTCATAGGAAGTTCAATTAATTTCTTTGACAAATTTTCATGAAGATAAGGAATATCACTATCAAATAAAGAACTTGAATAAAGAAATCCTTTTTGTGCAGCTATATCTAAGCTTTCAAGAAATAATTCCCCTTCAGGTGCACGAAAGCCAAGAGGCTTTTTTCCTACTGCCTTATAATATGCTTCAATGCTTTTTTCAAAATCATCTTCTTGTTCTGCTAAAGTCATCAAATGTAAAGGAATATGCGTGTGTCCATGTAAGGCAATTTCATGTCCTTCTTTTAAAATTTTATCAATAGCATCACGATGATTGATAATGATCATACCGGGAATAAAAAAAGTACTTGTAATCTCAAAATCTTTAAATGTTTTTAATACTCTATCTAAACCTCGCACAATGCCATAATCGCCCATGGAAAGGGTTTTTGGTCTTTTTTCACTTTCTTTGAACATTCCCTTCCAGAATTGTTCTCCATCAAGATTTACTGTGAGTAAAGCAACTGCTTTCTTTGTATTTTTCCATGTTTGCATTCTTTCAACTCCTAGTAATTTTCTTTCCACCATGTAGCTATCTCGTGCCCTTGAGCAAACCAAACATCATGTTGCTTTATATGCTTTATCAAGCGTTCATACATTAATAAAGAGCCAGGAGAGCCAATCACTTGAGGATGACATTGAATAACAAAACAAAGCCCTTCCCTATAATATCCATCAAATTCTTGTTTAAAGTTTTCAAAAACCTGTTCGATGCCTGCAATACGGTCTTGCCCTGATGGTTCTGCTGGATATAAATTATAACCTAATTGCACAAAATCGTCTAAATCCCATTTAGGTGCCATTTCTATAAAATCTGTCTCTACATTATCAATGATGGTACGGTATGGCCTGTCGTCACCACGCATAGAACTTGAATACAAAAAACCTTGTTCGTATAATATTTTTGCTGTTTCTTGTGACCAATCACCAGAAGGAGTTCTGTAACCTACTGCTTTTTTTGAAAAAGTTTGCAAAAAAACTTCTTGGCTTTTATTTAAAACCTCTACTTGCTCTTCTGGAGTTAAGTCTACATATCTTTCATGGTGAAAGCCATGATGCCCTATTTCATGCCCTCTTTGATCTATTTCCCTAGCTATATGTGGATAGTCTAAAACAACTTGAGCAGGTATAAAGAAAGTAGTTTTTAAATCATGCTTATCTAGCATGTCTAAAAGTCTTACTATAGCTCTCTTAGGGCCATATTCTCCAACGGAAACTGATCTAATAAACTTTTCTCCATCTTTAATAAACTTGTTTCCATTTTTCCAAATCGTGTTTCCATCAAGATCAAAACTCAGCATAACAGCACATTGTTTATTGTGTGGCCATTTTATTTTTTCATAGGTAGCTGTTTGAGGCATGTAGCACTCCTTTTCTTCATTTTCTTCATTTTCTTCATTTTCAAAAAAAAGTGTAGGTTTTAGCCTACACTTTTTTTATAAGACATTTGCTAAAAATTGCTTTGCTCTTTCAGATTGCGGATTTTCAAAAAAAAGATCAGGACTAGCTTGTTCTAAAAGATAGCCTTCATCTAAAAACACAACTTTATCAGCTACTTCACGAGCAAAACCCATTTCATGCGTAACTAATGCCATTGTTATACCCGTGTGTGCTAAACTTTTTATTACTTCCAAAACCTCTTTCACCATTTCAGGATCTAAGGCACTTGTAGGCTCATCAAAAAGCAATACTTCTGGCTCCATTGCTAAAGCACGTGCAATGGCTACTCTTTGCTTTTGCCCGCCTGAAAGTCTGCTTGGGTATTGCTCTGCCTTATCTTTTAGTCCTACACGTTCTAATAGTATTAAGGCTTTTTCTTCTGCTTCTTCTTTTGAAAGCTTATTGACAGTCATAGGAGCATAAATCATATTTTTTAATACTGTCATATTTTTAAATAAATTAAAATGCTGAAATACCATGCCTACATTTTGTCTGATTGCCTGAACATTAACACCCTTGTCTACAATATTTACATCTTTTACATAAATATTACCGCTACTTGGTATTTCTAACAAATTAATACAACGTAGTAAGGTCGATTTTCCTGAACCAGAGGGTCCAATAATAGTAACGATTTCACCTTTTTCAATCTCAAGATTAATGTCTTTTAACACCTGAAGATTTCCAAAAGATTTTGAAACATGTTCTAATCTAATCACTTATTCTTGACCTCCTTTCAAAATAACTGCCTATTGTTGTGAGCACCATAACCAAAGCATAATAGATCAAAGCTGCTACAATAAAGGCTTCAAAAGCACGAAAAGTTTTAGCTTGAATCAAAGATGCCCAACGCATAGTATCTGCAACACCAATAATGGAAACCATACTTGAATCTTTCAAAAGAGCTATGCTCTCATTGATCAAGGAAGGTAGTATATTTTTAACGGCTTGAGGAAAGATAATATCTTTCATCATTTGAAACTTTGGCACACCCAAGGACATTGCCGCTTCCCACTGACCTTTATCAACAGACAAAATACCACCACGTATAGACTCTGAAATATAGGCAGCAGAATTAAGAGAAAAAGTCAAAACACCTGCCTGTAAGGCAGTTATTTCAATGCCTAAAAGCTGTGGTGAAGCAAAATACACTATCATTAATTGCACTAAAAGCGGTGTACCTCTAAAAAAGGAGGTATAGATTTTTCCAAACCAAACAAAGGGTTTAAATTTTGAAATTTTAAGTAATGACAGCAAAATACCCCATAAAAAACCAAGCACTGTAGACAAGAGAGTAAATTGCAGTGTAAGGCCAATAGCAGAAAGAAGCAATGGCAAATAAGGTTCTAAGATTTTGAAATCTAGCATAGTTTTGCTTTTCCTTTTGTAAAAAGCTATGAAAAGAAAGCACCTCGCTAAAAAACAAGGTGCTTATAAATTTTACTTATTGTGCAAGCTTAAGGCCTTTTAGTTGTTCTAAGTATTGCGAAACAGCTTCTTTACCTATGTGCTTTTCTAAAATTGCAGTCAATGTTCCATCTGAAATCATTTCTGCTAAGATTTTATTTATGCTAGCAATATGTTCGCTGTCTTTTGGAAGTGCAATAGCAAAAGTATCTTCAATTGAAATATCACTAGGAATAACAAAAGATTCAATACCTTCGTATTCTTTTACAAAGGTAGCTGCTTGTGTTGCATCAAAAATACCAGCATCTACACGTCCGTTGAGAATTTCTTGAACAATAAGAGGAGTGTTATCTAATTCAACAACTTCAGCATTTGCAACTGTTTTTGCAACATTAGCATAGCTTGTGCCAAGTGATACGCCAATTTTCTTGCCTTCTAATGAGTCTAGACTTGTATAATTTGCACCCTTTTTAGATATGATAGCATTTAATGGGAAGAAGTAAGAATCTGTAAAGCTTATCACCTTCTTTCTTTCAGCTGTTGGTGAAATACCAGAAATGATAATGTCAGCGCGTCCGCTTTCCATTGTTGGCACAAGAGCTGAGAATTGCATGTCTTTGATTTCAAATACAATGCCCAATTTTTCAGCAATATGATTTGCTATGTCAATATCAACACCAACAAATTTTCCAGGATTTTCTGCATCTATTGATTCAAAAGGTGGGAAAGTAGCATTAATAGCCATAATCCATGTTTCTTTTTGTACTGGCTCGCTTACCTTTGCTTCTTCTTTCTCAGAATTACACCCTGTAAGGGAAAACAATAAAGCCGCAACCATTGCTAAATTCAAAAACTTCTTCATAAAACTATACTCCTTATAAATATAAAAACCTGTGCTCAAAAATAAATTTAACATTATTTCAAAGCATACATAGTTCTTATTTGTTAAAATTTAATTCGCCTGCCTGCCATTTCCTACTGTATTCTGGAGGAAATGGGTAAGATTGCTTACTCATAAATAATTTCTGTCTCACCATAAATTCTGCAAGTCCTAAAGCAGAACATGCTGGGTCTATTACAGGAAGATTTATCTTTTTAGAAAGCTCTTCGCCCATACCTAAAAAAGACAAACAGCCTAAAATAATCGCACCAGTTCCTGAAGCAATCATTTTCTGAGATGTTTTTTCTAAGAGAGTTATAATGTGTGAGATATCTTGCCTTATAGAAACATCTTTTAAATCAATAGCTTCTATTGTTGTTACTCTTTCAGGAGAAATACCTGTCTGATACACAAAGATTTTCTTTTCCAAAATCCTTTTTGCATCAGTTATGATAATACCAAAGTGGCTTGCAGAAAGACTTGCCGCCATAAATGCCGCTTGCCCAGCACCAATAACTGGAATAGAGAGCAATTCTCTGCATGCCGCAATTGCAGGATCACTAAAACAATAAAGCACAACAGCATCAAAGCCATCTAATTCAGCTTTTTTTGCCATTGTGACAATCTCAGAGCCAGCTAGAAGAGCATCAAGTTGCGAATCCAAGTAAATCTGATTAGTTTTTAAGCATTCCATATGAATTTCAACATCAGAAGAAACAACGTGCTGTAAAATATCGCAACGCTCTTGAATTTCATCTTTTGTCATTCCATAATCAGGATTTATTACAAAAATACGCACTTTTAGCAAACCTTCGAAACTTTATAGCAATTATTCACTTTTTATAGTTTTGTTTGACTAAAATGTCAATGAAATTTCATAGTATGAAATATTTACAATACTACACCTTTTATAATAAAGTAAAAATATAAAAGTTGAAAAATATTGATATATATGCAATTCTACACTAAAATACAATTTGCGAGGAAAATATGCCACATCTTTTCTGTAAGGGTTTAAAAGAAACAGAAGTTATTGAATTAAGTAATACACTTAGTAGGGAATTATCCCAAATAATGAATACACCAGAAGATTGGTTTTTATTCGAACATATAGAAAGAAAACGCTATGTCCAAGGAAAAGCAATAGAAAATAGCGTGTTCATAGAAGTATGGTACTTTGGTAGAACAAAAGAAGTGCAAGACAAAAGCGCGCTTGCTATAGATGCCGCAATTAAAGCCCTAGGCTATGCAAATGTTGAAATATGTTTCTACATCCGCTCAAAACAGTCTTACTATGTAAATGGAGAGCATTGTTAAGAAAAAAGTTTAAATTTGTGGAAATATCTCTTTTTTGTTTTATACTATTTTTAAAAGTTTAATAAGTCATAATAAAAACTTCTACGACTTATAATTCAAAAAAACATACCTTATTACGCTTAAACAAAAAAAGACAAAGATTTCTCTTTGTCTTTTATTTTTTATAAATGGCGGAGAGTGAGGAACTCTTTTTTATTATCTATCTCGCTGTATTTATTGTAATAAAAAAATATTTTTATCTATTTTGTACGGTTCTGTGTACGGTTTATGAATTTAATATATGAAAACAGATAAATTAGTGTTGAATTTCAGCAAATTAGAGAACATTTCTCCTTCTTGAAAATTTTTAGGTATTTTGCGTAGCATAGAGAAGAAAAGTATCTTGTTTTTTTCAACATTTTTACTATAAAATAAATTCAGCTATCCTTTTATAATTATAGGATAAATATAATTATATAAAAGTTTTGTTTTTTTATTTTTGTCCCAAGTGTTGACATTTTGTCCCAATTGT
>CAYJHN010000110.1:0-2054 GCA_964369985.1 uncultured Desulfovibrionaceae bacterium
TGAAGAAAAAAGGCGTGAACATCGGTGTTGACTTCCTTGCTAACTTAGGTGCTATCCGTGCTTACGATGCTGTTATCTTCGGTATTTTACAAAATCCAACAAACCAAGACGTTTGCGAAGATATTGAAAAAGTATGCCGTGAAAATATCAAAGAATTATTCACAGTTGCTAAAGAGCAAGGCCGTTACCACAGAGATGTAGCAATGGAAATTTTTGCTCCAAAAACTCACGATATGTTCGAAATCTAGTTGAAAAAAATTTGGCTATCTCCTCATGTATAGCCATTTTGTGCCTCCTTCTGCCTTTTGTGTGTTAGGCAGAAGGAGATTTCTGAAAAGTTTAAGTCCTTAGGGGGATTATATGAGTACAGTTCAAGAACAAGCAGCACCAGCTGTTTCAAAAAAGAGACAAATGCTTGGCTATTTAATGCTAGGTATTGCAGTAGGTATTTTATACTTTGTGCCTTATATGCGTGCAAACTATTACACCCAATTCCAACAAGCAACAGGCCTTACCAATGGGCAAATTGGTGAATTAGCATCACTTTATGGCTTAATTGGTATGTTTGGTTATATTCCAAGTGGTATCTTGGCAGATAAATTTAGTGCAAGAAACTTAGTAAGTTTCTCAATGGTTGGTACTGGTTGTTTGATTTTGTGGCACGCAACTATGCCTGATTTTGAAACATTAATGATTATTTATGCTGGTATGGCTGTTACTTCTTTAGTTACCTTTTGGGCAGCATTTTTAAAAGCATTACGTTTGATTGCTGATGAAGAAGATCAAGGTAAGTCATTTGGTGGTAACGAAACTTTACGTTGGTTCTGGCGTTTTGTTATTTCATCAGTTGGTTTGGCTATTTTATCAAGCTCAGCAGATGTGAAAGACGGTTTTGTAAACTTACTTGTTTTTTCAGGTATTGTATATATCGTTGTTGGCGTGCTTTGCTATATTGTTATTCCAAGCCAAGCTATGGGTTCAAGAAAAACTTCTGATGATGATAAACCATTTGGCTTTAAAGACATTGTTGAAGCTGTAAAAATTCCAGGTGCATGGTTAATTTCTGGTATTATTTTCTGTGCTTACTTAGTATATAACTCTTATGTATACCTCACACCTTACTTTGTTGACATCATGGGTATGACACCAGAAGCTTCTTCTGTTGTTGCTATTATTCGTACATATATATTAGGTGTTATTTCAGTATTTGTTGGTGGCTGGCTTGCTGATAGATCTGCTGCTAATAATTCAACACGTTCTAAAATTATTCTTTATCTCTATATTGCTGTTATTATTTCATTCATTCCAATGTTCTTTATTAATGGCGAACAAAATTTAACTTGGCTTGCTGTTGGCCTTGCTTGTATTATCACCTTCCTTATCACTTCTTTTAGAGGTGCATATTGGGCGATTTTAGGTGAATGTGGTGTTGGTATTTCAAAAACAGGTATGGTTGTTGGTGCAGCTTCTGTTATTGCTTACTCATCAGATGCTTTTATCTTCAAAATTTGGGGTGATTGGTTAGATGCATATCCAGGAATCACTGGTTATAAAATGATCTTTGCCTCAGTTGTAGTTGTTGCAATAATTGGTGGTATCTTATCAATTATTGTTATGAAGAATGCAAAAGCAAATCTTGCAAAACTTCAAGCAGAAAACGATTTATAAAATTAAGCTTTATGTGTCCAAGTTTATATTGAAAATAAAATTGGGTACATAAAGCTAGCTATAATCAATAATTATAAGGGAAAATAAAGATATGAGCGTAGCGCGTACGGATACGAATAAATGCAAAGGTTGCTATTACTGTGTTGAGCAGTGCCCAAAGAAATGTATTTCTATTGGCAATGAAACAAACAGTAAAGGCTACAAGACAATAGTGGTTGATGAGTCCTTGTGTATTGGCTGTGGAATTTGTTTCACAGTGTGCCCAGACTTAGTTTTTACTATTAATGATTAATCTAGGAGACATTTTGTATGCAAGGTAAATTAATGAAGGGAAATGAAGCTCTTGCAGAGGGTGCTATCAGAGGTGGATGCAGATTTTATGCTGG
>CAYJHN010000110.1:2064-6613 GCA_964369985.1 uncultured Desulfovibrionaceae bacterium
GTGAAGTTTTAGAATATATGGCTTCAAGACAGAAGGAAGTTGGCGGCGAATTTATACAGGGCGAATCAGAAGTAGCTAGTATAAATATGGTTTTTGGTGCAGCAGCAGCTGGCGCTAGAGCAATGACTTCATCATCTGGTTGTGGTTATTCACTAAAGCAAGAGGGTATTTCTTATATCACTGGAGCTTGTCTACCAGCAGTATTTGTAAATGTTATGCGTTATGGCATTGGCGGCGGTAGTATTCATCAAGGGCAAGATGCTTATTGGCAAGTAGTGAAAGGTGGCGGCCATGGCGATTATCGTCATATTGTGCTTGCTCCAAATTCTGTGCAAGAAAGTGCTGATATGGCTTGTGAAGCCTTTGCACTTGCTGAAAAATACAGACAGCCTGTAGTTATTCTTTCTGATGGTACTATTGGGCAAATGGTAGAACCTGTTGTTTTACCTGACTTTGTAGAGCACAATATTGATGAATACGATTGGTCTACAAAGGGCGAGGGCGAATCTGGCGAAGAAAAGGCAAAATCTATTACAGATCTTTTCTTTAATGATGTAAACTACCATGTTGGTTTTGTTGAAAGAATGAGACATATCATGGAAGTTGAGCAAGAATGGGAAGAAGTAAATATTGAAAATGCTGATCTTATCTTTGTGGCTTTTGGTATTTCATCTCGTATCGCTCACGAAGCTATCAACATAAGTAAAGAGCAAGGTTTAAACCTTGGCCTTATCCGTCCAAAAAGACTATGGCCTTTCCCGCGTAAAGCTTTTGCTAAGGTTGGCTCAAATTGTAAAGCTTTTGTTACTATTGAAATGAATTCAATGGGTCAAATGCGTGTAGATGTTATGCAGGCATGCAAGTTTAAAACACCTTGCTATAGCTATGCATCAGCAAGATTAGTTCCTGATGCTGAATATGCTGTGCAATTTGCTAAAGATATTTTAGCTGGAAAAGTGAAAGAAGAGGAGGTGTTTTAATCATGGCTCATATCGCACCTAAATTAATTACGCAAGAAAATACCTATTGTCCTGGTTGCGGACATTCTATAGTTGACAGACTGCTTGCAGAAGTCATCACAGAAATGGGTTATGAAAATAAAACAATTTGTTCTATTGATATTGCTTGTTCTTATATGGCTACAAGATCTTTAAAAGTAGAAAATGTGGTTGGCCCACACGGTAAGATGGCAGCAGTTGCTTCTGGTTTGAAGCGTGTTCGTCCTAATAATCTTATCTATGGCAGATGCGGCGATGGTGCTGCTTATGCTATTGGCCTTGCTGAAACAATGTCAGCAGCAGTGAGAAATGAAAATATCACTATGATTGTTGTAAATAACAATATATATGGTATGACTGGTGGCCAAATGGCACCAACTACTCTTATTGGACAAAAAACAGCTTCATCACCACAAGGACGTGTAAAAGAACAACACGGTATGCCTTTAAATATCATGGAAGTATTAAAAACTTTTGAAATGGGCTATTTAGCTCGTGGCACCTTGGTAGATGCAAAGTCAATCAACCAAACAAAGAAGTATATCAAGAATGCTTTTGAAGCCCAAATGAATAATGAAGGCTTTAGCTTTGTTGAAATTCTTTCTCCATGTCCTACAAACTGGTATATGACACCACTTAAATCATTAGAACGCATAAAAAATGATGTATTGCCTGTTTTCCCACTTGGTGAATACATTAAAAGAGGGTAGGCTATGTTACAAAGTATAATTTTTGCAGGTTTTGGTGGACAGGGCGTGTTGACAGCAGGCATGTTGACAGCTTCTGTAGCACATTACGACGGTAAAAAAGTGACTTGGTTTCCTTCTTACGGTTCTGAAATGCGTGGTGGTACAGCTAACTGTAGCGTGAAAATTTCTGATCAATTTATCGCAAGTCCTTATATTAAAGAAATTGACATTCTTTTTACATTAAACGAACCAGCTGTTGATAAATTTGAAGCACAAGTAAAGAAGGGCGGATTTATGTTCGTAAATTCTTCACTTGCTTCTGAAGGCAGAAAATATAGAGATGACATCACAGTAATTTCGCTTCCTATTGTTGAGCTTGGCGAAGAATTAGGTAACAAAAATGGCGCTAATATCATCATGTTAGGTGCTATGTCACAAGCTACTGGCATTGTGCCTGGTGAAGTGTATAAAGAAGCTATGTGTGATTATTTTGCAAAAAAAGGCAAGGGTAAATTCAATGAAATGAATGTTAAAGCCTTTGATCTTGGTTATGCATTTGCCGCAAAACAAGCTTCTAAATAGAGGTAATACATGAATATTTCAAGATTATTAAAACCACAAACTATTGCCATCATTGGTGCAAGCGAAGGCGATAGCTATGGCGGCTTTACAAGTAGGCACTTTTCTCATGCATGTAAAGACAAGATAGAAAATAACAAAGTTTTCTTTGTCAATCCAAAAAGAGAGACTGTTTTTGGGCATAAATGTTATCCAAATATTTCTTCTCTTCCTGTTGATAGTGTTGATTTGCTTATTATTTGTACGCCAAAAGCATCTGTACAAAGCATATTAAACGAAGGAATCACAAAAGATTGCGGTGCAGCAGTTGTGTATGCAAGCGGATATGCTGAAACTGGCGATGCGCAAGATGTGAAAGACGAAGCCGATTTAAAAGAATTTTGCATAAAGCATAATATTGCTCTTATGGGGCCAAACTGTGGTGGTTTCTACAACTTTGTTGACAAAATTCCATCAATGGCATTTGTTATTAAAGAGCGTGATACTGCTGGTAAAATCGGCCTTGTTGCACAAAGTGGGCAAGTGTGTATTTCAATGAACGATAGCTACAAAACAGCTTTTTCTTACATGATTTCATCAGGAAACAGTAAAATCGTTCAAATTGAAGACTATCTTGAATTCTTAGTTGACGATGAGGACACAAAGGTTGTTTCAGCCTATATCGAAGGCATTACTCAACCTGAAAAATTTGTGTCTTGTCTCAAAAAATCAGTAGAAAAGAAAAAGCCAATAGTTATTTTAAAAACTGGTAAAAGTGAAAAAGGGCAGCTTATTGCTGCTTCTCACACAGGTTCACTTTCTGGTTCTGATAAGTCTTTCGACGCTTTATGTAAGAAATTCGGCATTATAAGAGTTGATGATATCGAAGAGCTTGTAAGCGTAACTTCTGCTCTCTCAATTTTGCCAACTCTGCCAAAAAGCAATAAATTCGGTGCGTTAAACGGTTCTGGCGGCGAAACTGCCATCACTGCAGACTGTGCTGAAAGTTATGGCATAGATTTTCAAGATTTCGACGCTCCAATTGTCGATTCCTTGCAAAAATTCCTTCCGTCTTTTGCTACTGTAGCAAACCCACTTGATGGAACTTCATCAATTTGTTATGACGAAGATATTTATACAGAAGTTATTCACACTATTGCAAAAGATTCAAAGGTAGATGCTGTCATTGTTGGGCTTACACTCGCTCCAAACAATGACAAAGCACCAGCAACCATCATCATGGCAAATGGTATAGCAAGAATGGCTAAGGAATCTAAAGGGCAAATACCTGTATTTGTTATTCCTTTAATCGAATCTGGTAGGCAAGAGTCCTTGTGTAATGTTATCATGGAAGCTGGCGTACCAATTTTACCACCGTCTAAATATGCCTATACAGTCATTCAAAAAATCATCACTTATTCGCAATTCTTACAAAGTGTAGATAAACGTACTTTAGCATTAGCATTACCGAAAAACTTTGATGTGCACGCAAAAGTGACTTCTTATTCGGAATTTGAAAGCAAAACTTTACTTGCAAAAGCTGGTATTGATGTGCCTAGCATTTCACTTGCTACAAATGAAGATGAAGCTGTAAAATTTGCAGAAGAAAAAGGCTATCCTATTGTATTAAAAATCGATTCACCTGATATCTTACACAAAACAGAAGCAGGTGGTGTAAAGCTCAACCTAAAATCAGCAGATGAAGTGCGTGAAGCTTTTAATACAATAATGTCAAATGCTAAGGCTTATAAAGCATCAGCTCGTATTAATGGGACACTTGTACAAACAATGCTTGATAAAGGTGCAGAAGCTATTATTGGTATCAATGTTGATCCGCAATTTGGGCCAATGATTATGTTTGGACTTGGTGGCGTTTTTGTTGAGCTTTTCAAAGATGTTTCCATGTATCCAGCACCTTGTAATAAATTTGAAGCAATGGAAATGATTAATTCACTCACTTCTTCAAAATTATTCACAGGTTATAGAGGGTCAGCTCCACTTGATGTTGACGCCCTAGCCGATATGATTGTACGCATATCTGATTATGCTGTAGAAAAAACTGACACACTTAGAGAAATGGATATAAATCCACTCTTTGTATACGAAAAAGGCGTTGGTATTGCCGATGCTTTAATCACTTCAACTGATTAGATATTTGGCTAACTTCCCCCAAAAAACTCCTCAGGATTGAAGTTGGATAAAAGAGCTTTAGCAGAAATGGTAAAGCTCTTTTTTGTTTAAGATGTTTCTTTTTTTGCCTTCGGCGACCAAAGGACTACCGTCCTTTGGAAACCTTTACAGTGA
>CAYJHN010000111.1:0-6608 GCA_964369985.1 uncultured Desulfovibrionaceae bacterium
TTTTTTTTTTTTTTTTTCTTTTCTTCCCCTCCCCCCCCCCCCCCCCCCCCCCCCCTCTCGATAGATCAATATCTTACTTCTTTACTTTAAAATCTTTTTTCTTTGAATTAACTGCTAAGGTGTTTACGATATACACTTCTTTGTCAACATCAAATTGCTTAAAGTTTTCTAAAGGCACTTCTGCTCTTGCCATATGTGGATGGCCACCAGCAGAACCCAAATGGTTGAAGCTTGTGAGAGCAAGTTTTCCTAAGTCAATACTGCCTGTTCCTCTAAAAACAATAATTACTTTTTCTTGGTAAATGCCTGAAATTGCAACCCATTTAATACCATAAACTTTTTGGAAAAAATCTGCAATAGCAACAAGGATATCTGGTGTTTTTAGTTCGCCAAGGAAACAGAAATTACCACTTTCGCATTTTTGCATATTTTCAATAGCTATAGAAAAATACGGCAACCATTCAAGAATATATTCACTTCTTAAAATTTGCATAAGCAAGGTATGATCAGCAAATTTTGAAAGATAATGATAAGCTCTTAAATCTACTTCTGTCGAGGCTCTACCAAAGGAAGCTGTGTCAGAGCGTATGCCAAACTGCAAAGCAGTTGCAAGTTTTTTAGAAATTCGCACTTTTGCATTATAAAGTAGCTCCGTCATTAAGGCAGAAGAAGTGCCAAGTTTTGGCAAGAGCATGTTTACTGGCGAATCTGTCACTGATTGCTCTGTTACAGGGTGATGATCTATGATGATATCAAAGTTGATATTTTTAAATAGCGGGCTATGATGAGGCTGGGAGTCAATTATGGCAAATTTATGATAGTCTTTGAGCATAGATTCTTCAAAAGGTATCATTGAAATACTCAGAAGTTTTACCATGGCAAGGTTATCAGGACGGGAAAGAACATTAATACTTGCAATATCAACTGCTTTCACGTTTTTTGCAATAAGCTTTTTTAAAGCTGTTGCACTTGCCATTGCGTCTGGATCGGCGTTAATAAGTATAAGCCATTTTTCGTCACATTTAAGCAAGGAACTAATCTTTTCCATAGTTTCTGGATACTTGTGAAAATATGCCATAAAAGGCTCCCTTTAGACTTTCTTTTATATTTGAAGAGCTGAGAAGTCAGCAAGTTTTGCAAGGGGTTGCTGTACAGTATAAAGTATATTTAATCTATTTTGTCTCACTTGTTCGTCTTCTGCCATAACCATTGTTGAATCAAAGAAAGCATCAATATTTGATGAAATTTTTGCTAATTCTTCAAAACATGCATCAAAATCAGCTTGTTGCAAAGCAGAGTCACAAGCTTTGATATATGCGTCACAAGCAGTAACTAAGCTTTTTTCTGCATCATTTTCAAGAAGATTTGCATTGATATCAGAGGTTAATGTGTAAGATAGAGCTTGCTTGCGTATGATATTTGTAATACGCTTGAAACTTTGTGCTGTTGGAATATATTTTTCGTGTGAAGAAAACTTGATAAGAGCTTGAATTTTTTGGGCTAATTCAAACATAGTCGTTCTTTCTTTGATAGAAAGAACAGATTCTACAAATAAAGAATCATTACCTTCTGAAATAAAGAGATTTTTTACTCTTAATTGGAAGAATTCGTTCAATTTTTCAAGACATTCTTCTTTTGATAATTTCCATTTGATATCAGTAGCATAGAATGAGTATGCTAGAGCAAATATTTCTTCAATGTCTAAAGCCCATTTCTTATCACGCAAGATACGAGCAATGCCTAATGCATTTCTGCGAAGTGCGTAAGGATCGGCTGTGCCACTTGGAATGTTGTTTAAGCCAAATAAGCCAACTAAAGTATCTGCTTTGTCACATAAAGAAAGCAAGGCAGCATAGTCGTTTGTAGGCACATTTGTTTCTGGGCCAGCTGGAAGATAATGTTCAGAAATGGCAGAGGCTAATTCTTTTTCATTCATTCTTTCAGCATAAATGCCGCCCATAATACCTTGTAAAGTATCAAATTCATTTACCATTGCACTAACTAAATCAGCTTTTGCACATCTGCCTGCTTTTGCAGCTAAATCTTCTTTGAGTGAAAGTTTTTTAGCAAGTGCAGCCATTAATTTTTCTAGACGGCGAGTTTTATCACCCATAGAGCCAAGTGGGCCTAAGAAAATAACTTTATCTAATTTTTCAAGCCAAGTGTCGAAACCAGAGTTTTCAATAAGGGCATTGTCAGTCTTCCAGAAGAAACGAGCATCTTCTAATCTAGCTCTAAGAACTCTTTCCCAGCCTTGCTTTACAACATCAAGTTCGAGCGGCTCAAGGTTTAACACAGTAAGAAAGTGTGGGAGTAATTTGCCTTCTTTGCTTTCAAGACCAAAAGATTTTTGGTGTGATTCCATACTTGTTAAAAGCACTTCACGTGGAAGTTCAAGAAATGATTCATCAAAATCGCCAAGCATAGGCAGTGGATATTCAACTAAGCCTTTTACTTCGTCAAGTAGAGAATCTTTCCAAAGTATTTGTGCATTCATAGATACAGCAATTTTATTGCCTTTTTCTATGATAATTTGTTTTCTTTTATCTGCATCAATAACAATGCCTTGTTTTTCAAGTGCAGCAAAATATTCATCAATGTTGTTTACTGAAACATTTTTTTCGCCATGAATTCTGTGCGTACTTGTTTTGTTGGAAGAGGCAATCTCGCCAACATTGAAATTTATTACTTCTTTATCTAAAAGAGCTAATAACCAATGAATAGGTCTAGCATAAGCTAAGGTATAGGAATTCCATCTCATTCTTTTAGGGAAAGGAAGAGCAAGAATGATTTGTGGGCAAATGCTTTCTAAAACATCTTTAGCTGATTTTCCGCCAACTTGTTTTTTTACAGCAATATATGTGCCTTTTTCAGTTTCAGTTAAAAAGAGTGCACTTTCTTCTACTTTATGCCCGCGAGCAAAGCCTAGAGCAGCTTTTGATAAAGAGCCGTCTTCTGTGTAAGCGATTTTTTGAGCAGGCCCTAAGAAAGTTTCTTCTTTTAATTCTTGCTTATCTGCGAGGTTTTTAATAAAAATGCTGGCTCTACGAGGGCTTGCAAAGGTAAAAACATCGTCAAAAGCAAGTTCTGCTTCACTAAGAGCAGCTTTAAAACGATTGGATAATTCTTTTTGTGTATCGTCTAAAAAGCGTGCTGGAATTTCTTCTGTACCGATTTCTAAGAGGAAGTTTGCCATTCTATCTACCTTTCTATTTAAGCATTTTTTTTGAGCATTGGATGATTTAATTCTTCTCTTTGTGCAACATAGAGTTTTGCTATTGCTGAGGCAAGGTTTCTTACTCTGCCAATATAGCCAGCTCTTTCGGTGATAGAAATAGCACCGCGTGCGTCTAAGAGGTTGAATGTATGTGAAGATTTGAGAAGATAGTCGTAGGCAGGCATAACAAGGCCTTTATCTGCTAAGGCTTTAGATTCTTTTTCAAAATCATTGAAATGAGTTAAAAGCATTGCAGCATCGCTTTCTTCAAAATTGTAAGTGGACTGTTCTATTTCGTTTTGAAGGTAGATTTGCCCATAAGTTACATGTTCGTTCCACATTAAATCATATACATTTTCAACGCCTTGCAAATACATAGCTAATCTTTCAAGGCCATATGTAAGCTCAACGCTGATAGGATCTAAATCCACGCCACCAATTTGCTGAAAATAAGTAAATTGAGTAACTTCCATACCATTTAACCACACTTCCCAGCCAAGCCCCCACGCACCAAGTGTTGGAGATTCCCAATCGTCTTCTACAAAACGAATGTCATGCTTAGCAGGGTCTAAACCCAAGGCTTTTAGACTGTCAAGGTATTTATCTTGTATATCAAGAGGCGATGGCTTCATAATGGCTTGAAACTGAAAATAGTGTTGTAATCTATTAGGATTTTCGCCATAACGTCCATCTGTTGGCCTTCTTGAAGGTTCAACATAGGCGGCATTCCAAGGCTCTGGCCCAAGTACTCTTAAAAAAGTTGAAGAATTAAAAGTTCCTGCGCCACATTCAAGGTCAACAGGCTGCATTATTGTGCAACCTTGCTTTGCCCAAAACTGTTGTAGTGTTAAGATAATATCTTGAAAATACATATTTTTCCTTGCTGTTATACCCTTTTTATTTTGAAGTGTGGGTAAATGGTGTTTTTTTATTTGAAAAGCCTTATTGAGCGCACTTTTCTATTCTAATTTGTTTCGCCACTTTGTGGACGAAACCTCGCTTACAAGAGGCGTGGCTCTTGTTTCGCTCGCGTGGGGATAATCCCCAAAGCTTTTGTTCGCTTTGCTCTCATTTTTATATGATTTCAAGCAGATAAAACGTAAATTAGAATGAAGTTTTATTGTGCACACTTTTCTTTGTATTCTGCTTCAGAAAGAAGATTTGCAACTGCTTCAGATAATTTAACTTTAATCATCCAGCCATCTGTGTAAGGAGCTGTGTTCACAACTTCAGGATTTGCGTCTAATGCTGAGTTAACTTCAACAACTTCGCCATTTACTGGTGAGTAAACATCAGAAGCTGCTTTTACTGATTCTACTGAACCAAATTCTTTGCCAACTGTTAATTGTGCACCTACTTCTGGAAGTTCGATGTAAGTGATATCGCCTAATTCTGCTTGTGCAAAATCAGAAATACCTACTGTTGCAATGTCTCCATTTACTTCAACCCATTCGTGGCTCGCTGCGTATACGCGTGTACTCATAATAATTCTCCAATTATAATTTAATACGAGCTGTCCCTTTTTTATAAAAAGGAAGCCCGGTTTTTTGTGCTGGAATTGTTGCTCTTGCGGCAATCATTAAGAAATCTGTTTCATTTGCGTACTTTGCATCAACAAATGCAAAGGCAATACTTGCATTTATGCTTGGTGCAAATGAACCAGAAACAATTTTTCCTATAACAGTTTCAGGATCGCTTGCAAGTGCGACATTGTCGTCGTTTCTTGCTGCTCTTTTTCCTTCAGCAATAAGTGGAATTAACACTTGTTTTGGCTCAGCCAAAGTTTGTGCTTTACCCACATAATCCGCTTCAGATGTAAGCATTTGTGCCATGCCTGATTCTGTAACAGTGTGCTTTGAATCTAGCTCATGCCCATAAAGAGCAAGACCTGCTTCAAGGCGTAAAGTATCTCTCGCACCTAAGCCAATAGCTAAGACATCATCATGCTTGACTAATTCTTGCCAAAGTTCAAGAGTTTTTTCACGTGGTGGGTATATTTCATAGCCAAGCTCGCCTGTGTAGCCTGTTCTGCTGATAAAGAGTTCTACGCCATTCCAAGTGATTGTTTTAAAAGAAAAATATGCTAAATCATGGAAGTTTTCTTTTGTGATATCTTCTAATACTTTAAGAGCTAGAGGGCCTTGAAGGTCGATTTTACCTTGTGTGTCAGTGATGTCTTCAATAGAAACTGGAGCTATACGTGCTTTGATTGTTTCAAAGTCATTTTTAGCACAGCCCGCATTCACAACAAGAAGATATTTTTCTTCTTCTAAACGGTAAACAATTAAATCATCTAGCACAGTGCCAAGCTCAGTGAGTAAGAAACCATAACGGCACTTGCCAACTTTTAAAGTGGCAAAATTTTGTGTAAGAGCTTTTGAAAGAGCTGCTGTAGCATGATCGCCAGACACAAGAAATTGCCCCATGTGGCAAATATCAAAAATGCCGGCTTTTTCGCGTGTGTGTAAATGTTCTGCTATAATTCCAGAATACTGAATTGGCATATCCCAAGCAGCAAACTCACCCATTTTCGCTTTTTGCTCAACATGCCATGCATGGAGTGGAGTTAACTTTAAAGACATAAGAATCCTTGATTATTTTAAAATTTTACGCACACAATAATTGCGTGCACTTTCTTTATAAATGAATAACATATTTTAAGCTTTTTAGACAAGATAAGTTTTATTGTTTTAAGTTCTTTTATTTCAATGTATTAGCTAAATAATCTTTATTTTATTTTAAATTTTTTTTTAATAAAGTTAAATAGAGAAAGTTTTTGTTTGAAAAAATTGACTTTTTCTGTGATTCGCATTAATTTTATAACATGTTTTTAATATCTGATGTTTAAGAAAGGAATGAACTATGGAAGTGAAAAAAGGAATTAAAATCTGCTTTGTAACTGCACTATTGCTTTGCTTTGTTTCAATGCTTGGTGCTCATCTTGTGCAATCTGATAATAATAGTATAAAAATCAAGGATATGCGTATTGAAACAGCTCTTGGCAGGCAAATTTCATTTTTGTTATTTATTCCTGAAAACGCAAGTAAAGAAAATAGAGCTCCGGCAATTGTTACTTCGCATGGTTGGTATAACAATAGAGAAATGCAGGATATTAACTATGTTGAGCTTGCAAGGCGTGGTTATGTTGTTGCTTCTATTGATATGTATGGGCATGGAAATTCCGATCCATTGCCAACTTCTGAAATAGCCTTGCAAGGTACAGGAATGTATGATGTTGTTGAGATTTTGGCTACATTGCCATATGTAGATTCAACAAAGATAGGCGTAACAGGCCATTCAAATGGCGCAAGAGCAGCAAATTTCTCTATTGATATTGACAATAAAAAAACAATTCCTCTTATTTCATCTGTGCTTTTAATCGGTAATGACG
>CAYJHN010000112.1:0-6532 GCA_964369985.1 uncultured Desulfovibrionaceae bacterium
TTGTATTTATTTGTCCCATAAGAAAATCCTCTTTGTTTTGTTAATGTATTGCTAAATGATAAGTAATAAGAATGCCAAAGTTTGTTTTTTATAACTATAGGTGTTTATAGTTTTTTTATAAAAAAAGAAAAAAGTTAAGGCAACAGAGTTGGCAAGATAAAGATTGTTATTCTTAATATATGCTTAAAAGTTTTTGCCTATCTTGCAAGAATATAGTCAAGTATTTCCGCACTATCACTACCTGCAACAAGGCCATTTAATGCTGTATAAAAGGCTCTTTCTTCTGGGCTGCCTGTGACTGAAAGATCTGAGGTAGACG
Organism: uncultured Desulfovibrionaceae bacterium; assembly: GCA_964369985.1. Lineage (GTDB taxonomy): Bacteria > Desulfobacterota > Desulfovibrionia > Desulfovibrionales > Desulfovibrionaceae > CAYJAZ01. The sequence goes on from CAYJHN010000112.1 coordinate 320, forward strand.
CAAGAAAAAGAGATGAGGCAAGAATATTTTTTGCATTTTGTATTTCAGTAGCACTAAGATTAGTATTGTTTTCTTGTGAAATGATAGCTTCAAATTTTTCATAGGCTGCCTTATAAGAAGCTTGCATAGCTTGCTTTAATGCAGGTTGGGCATCGACTGTTTCCTTGAATAGTTTGAGAGCAATATTTTGTGCAGGCAATCTATTTGGATTATACAGAGGGTGTTCAAGCTTGGTTTCACCTTTGATAAAACCATTAATGTGTCTTGTTTCAACTTCTCCCTTGCTTGGATAGAGTTCAGGTTGAGCTTGTGCCATCATTTCTTTCAGAGCTTCAATATATTTCCCAGCAGGTTGTACAAATGCTTCTTTTAGAGGAAGGAGAGTTGCTGCTGTAAGGCCCTTTAAATGAATATTAAAGTGTCCACCTGTTCCTGTTCCTGTTGATCTGAGGTAGCTAGTAGTATCAGTTAGTTTAGAAAAATCTTCTTTAAAATCTCTTTGTACTTCTTCAAGTGAACTTAAGAAAATCCCAGTATTTGATGCAAATGTCTTGAATGAATTGTCTATTTCAGTTTTTCTTTCCATTGTAATTGGAGCTGGCAGAGGGCCTTGACCTTCGCCTCCTAAAGCTACTCTTTGCATTTCTAACTTACTTAAAGTTGATTGCATAATAGAATCAATGCTTTGCAATGCAGTCTTTTTTTCACTTACGTTCATGTTTTCAAATTTTGGAAGCCCAGAAAGAATATCATTTAAAGCCATTCTAAAAGCTGGTGATTTCAAATCTTGCAGAGCAGAATTTACATTTTCTAGAGTTGCAGGTGAGCCTCCTGCTATAGTTGTAGCAAGATTGTGGGCAAGCATTGTTTGCCCAGTTGGTGAAAGAGCTGAAATATCTTTAGCTTGATGTAAAAGCCCTGAAAGAACAGCATGGCTATTTGTAAGATCAGCTGCTTGTGGACTTTGCCCTAATCTGCCAACTTCGCTATTGATTGAATTTGTTAAATTTTCTACACTTGTAAGGAGTTGACGAACAGCAGTAATATCTCTGCCTTGAAGGCCTCTTTGTCCATCTAAAATTTCTCTACTTAAGCCACTATTGAGTAATTCATGTGCTTGATGAGAATTTAGTCCTTTAGCTTCGAGTTGTCGTTTTAAAGACATGATGATTTCAGCACTTTGTCTTACTTTAGCTTGTTGGCGATTGTCTGTTTTTCCTGAAAGCCCTTTTAAAAAAGCGAGTGCTCTTGATTTAAAGCCATGTTTACCAATACTGCCGTCTGACTTTAATCTTAAGTCTGAATGATCATTAATATTGCCAAGTGATAGTGAAGGCATTTGTGTATTTGTATTTATTTGTCCCATAAGAAAATCCTCTTTGTTTTGTTAATGTATTGCTAAGTAATAAGCAAGAAGAATGCCAAGTGTAAAAAGGTATATAAATATAAGCTGTTATGACTTTTTTCTTTTTTTATAAAAAAATAAAATGCAACAAAGTTGGCGACAAAAATTTTGTATTTAAGCTATTTTGTTATATGCAGATGCAATGTATCAAAGAAGCTTTCTATTATTTTAGCGTCTTCAGTAAGGTTTAGCACAGAAGGCGAAAAAAGTTGCCTTTGTTTTAATGAATGAAGTGTTGGCATTGCAAGGCATTTTTCTGGCAGATGTTCTAATAATGGGATTTGGGTGCATATTTCATTTTCTGCTTGATTAAGAATAAGAATTTGTTTTTTTAAACCTAGTTCTTTGCCCATTCTTCCCACTTCTGCGGCTGTTTCTAAGGCACGCATGCTTGCTTCTGAAATAACAAGTAAATAATCTATATGAGCTAAAGTTCCACGGCCTAAATGTTCAACACCAGCTTCCACGTCTACAAGTACCCATTCTTCACGCTCTAAGACAAGATGTGCCAATAATGCTTTGAGTAGGGCATTGCTTGCACAGGCACAGCCAGAATTAGCAGATTGAACAGCTCCCATAACAAGTAAGTGCTTTTCACCTTTAGCGTTTTCATTTTTTCCATCTTCAAATGGAAGTGAAATTTTTAATGTTTCTGGCAAATCGCTTACTCTTGGATTCAAGTCCATAATAGCTGAATTTGATGGATAGATTCTTTCTAAAAGCAAATCCTCTCTAGTAATCAAAGGTTCAGGTATTTCATTGCGATTAAGTCCGCATGCTTGCCCAAGTGAGAGAGATGTGTCGGCATCAACAAGCCAAACGCTTTTCCCTTTTTTTGCAAGATAATCGGCAAATAAAGCGACAATAGTAGTTTTGCCAACGCCGCCCTTGCCTGAAACTGCAATTTTCATTATAGTCCAACCTTTAAAAGAGATTAACTAAAGGGCTAGTAAACTAAACCCTTTAGTTATTTCTTTATTTACAAGTGCTTAGGCTTGCAAGCCTAAGCCTTTACGTTTTGTTTTTATGCGTTCGTCAATGAGTTCAGCTGCTTTAACAGGATCAGATTCAACAGCAAAAGCTGCACCAACAAGGCCTTCAAGACCATTTACCGCAATGTCTGTGACAGTGGCTGAACCAAGAATATTTGGCGGTAAACCAAGATGTGTGTATATTCCGCTTGCAACAGCATATAAACCAATGGCCGCTGCTTTTTCTGAATACCATTCAGGGGCAGAGGCTGCAACAGGCAAGTCTGAGATATCTACATTTAACGCATTTGCTAAAAGGGCACAAAGGTGAATGATTCTGGCATTATCCACGCAAGAGCCCATGTGTAAAACTGGTGGAATACCAAGAGCATTGCATACAGCTTTTAGTCCATCGCCAGCTTGATCAGCACTTTGAGGAAGTAATAAACCTGCTTTACCAACAGCTCCAGTCACACAGCCTGTCACAAGAACAAGTATATCTTTTTTGATAAGTTCCTTGATTAATGCAACATTTGCTGAATCTTGCTTCACTTTTGGATTGTTACAGCCAACAACAGCTACAGCACCTCTAATGCTTCCTGCTTTAATGGCATCTATAAGCGGATCAGCAGTGCCACCAAGTGCTTCTATAATAGATTCATTTGAAAAACCAGTCATTAAATCAATAGGTTCTACTGGAATTTCAACTCTGTTCTTGTCTCTTTCTACATAGGCATCAATAGCTATTTGTACTATTTTTTCAGCTTCTTCTCTGCCATTTTCAGGGTGAATAGTAAAATGTGTTGCACCAGTGAATCTCGCCTTTTCTGCTGTGTCAATAAAACGAGTATGATAACAGCTAGCAATTTGTACTAGACTAGGCATAATACATTGATAATCCACAACAATAGCTTCAACAGCACCAGTCACAATAGCAAGTTCTGTCATAAGATGGTTACCAGCAAGAGGAATGCCCTGACGCATCAAAACTTCGTTACCAGTACAGCAAAGGCCAGCTACTGTAATGCCTTGTGCCCCATTTGCTTTTGCTTTTTCAATCATTTGAGGATCGCGAGCAGCAGCTAAAATCATTTCAGAAACAATTGGATTATGGCCATGCACGAGAATATTTACTGTATCTTCCTTAATAACTCCAAGATTTACCTGAGACATGCGAGGTTTTGGAACACCAAACATAATGTCGCAAAGTTCGGTGGCAATCATAGAACCAGCCCAGCCATCAGCAAGTGAACAGCGAGCTGCGTGAAGAAGTGTATTTGCTGCGTCGTTATCACAACCCATGTGTGTTCTGTGCATCATTTCAGCTATTTCTCTGTCAACACCACGAGGCGTGATATTGAGTTTTTCCCAAATAGCACGGCGTTTTTCAGGCACACGGCATAAAAAGCTCACGCCCTTTCTTCTACTGCCAAAATCAGAATAGAAAATATCTACTAAATCTTTTGCTATATCGTTAATCGAACGATTATCAGTTGTTACATCTAATTCTTTTGCTATTTGCAAAAGTTTTGCTTCTTCTTTTATGCTGTAATGCTTTGTTTTGCCTTCAACAATGGCTTCAAAAGCTTCAAGCACGTCACGACCGTGATCAGAATGGCCAGCGGAACCACCAGCAATGAATCTACCAAAATTTCTTGCAACAATAACATCAGCATCAGCACCGCAAACACCGCGTGAAAGCTTGCCACCTGGTACAGCTTTTGAGCTGATACGGCATGGCCCCATGATACAATTCTTACATGTTGTGCCAAGTTCACAAAAGTTACAATGCGGAGTCTGTTGAGCAAGCCTATCCCAAGCTGTTTCAATATTTTCTCTTTGTGCTTTTGCTATCATTTTTTGAGCATCTTCCCAGATTGACATATCTGCGATATTCATCTGCTTTTTTTCCATAAAACCCCCAGAATACAAATAAAGTATTGATTAAAATATGTAAAAACCAGTGAAAAAAATAAATTACTCCTAAATGCAACATATCATAAGAAGGAAAAATGTCAATTTTCTAGCTATCTAAAGAATTAAAACTTTCTTTTTCTACCAAAGAGTATTTAATGTGAAGTGACAAGATATACTAAGATTAACAGCGAATATTTATGAAGTATTTAATTTAAAAAAAATACTATTTTAACTTTATTTTTTTTTCACTTCATTATATTTTAAAAAAAAGCGTGGAGCTTTTTCTTTAATTAAAAGTATAAAATGAGATGAATATGAGCAATATAACTATCCAAAAAACGCCTACAGCTAAAGCAAAACCGTCTGATAACGCACTTGGTTTTGGTAAATATTTTTCCGATCATATGTTCCTAGTTGATTATACAGAAGAAAAAGGCTGGCACGACGCACGCATAGTGCCTTATGGCCCTTTTAGTCTTGATCCAGCAACAACTGTTTTTCACTATGCGCAAGAAATTTTTGAAGGTTTAAAAGCGTACCGCACTCCTGACAATAAAATTAATCTTTTCCGCCCTGAAGAAAATGCAAAACGTATGGCTCTTTCGTGTGAGCGTATGTGTATGCAAGAAGTGCCTGTGGATTTATTTGTTAACGCTGTGAAAGAATTAGTAAAAGTTGACAAAGACTGGGTGCCTAGTGCAAGTGGAACTTCGCTCTATATCAGACCATTTATTTTTGCAAGCGAGATAGCACTTGGCGTGCATGCCGCAAGAGCCTACACTTTTTGCGTTATCACTAGTCCTGTTGGTGCCTATTATGCCGATGGCTTAAATCCAATTCGTATCTATGTAGAAGACGAAGATGTGCGTGCTGTAAAGGGTGGCACTGGTTTTGCTAAATGCGGTGGTAATTACGCTGCTTCTATTCGTGCTTGTGAAAAAGCACAGAAAAATGGCTATGCTCAAGTATTATGGCTTGATGGCGTACACAGAAAGTATGTTGAAGAAGTTGGCGCTATGAATATTATGTTCAAAATAGGCAATAAAATTATTACACCTGCTTTAAGTGGTTCTGTGCTTCCTGGTATTACTCGTAATTCATGTCTAACCTTGCTAAAAGATTGGGGATATGAAGTAGAAGAAAGACTTATTTCTATAGACGAGCTTTTTGAAGCAGCTGAAAAAGGTATTTTTGAAGAAGCATTTGGCACAGGAACAGCCGCTGTTATTTCACCTGTAAAAGAATTAGCTTGGAATGATAAGCAAGTCATTCTTAATAATGGAGAAATAGGCCCTGTTTCACAAAGACTTTACAATGTGCTCACTGGTATTCAATACGGCACAGAAGAAGACAAGCATCAATGGACTGTAAGTATTTAATATACTAGACCTCTATTAAAAAGAATAAATAAGATGCCTTGCTTTGCAGGGCATCTTTTTTATGTCTTTTGCACCTTATTCCAAATTTCTTTTTAGGTGTTTTAAATAAAAATTTGTGCTATAATAAAAAATTACAACATGAGCATAATTTCGTTTACTTGCACATAGTAGTGAAATTATTAAAAAGTTCGTAAGGAAAGGGGAGAGGCCTTTTAGAAAAGACGAGGGGGAAAACCTTGCCGTAGAGATAATCTCTTTCAAGGCATGCTTTCCCCCTCTCGAAACAAATTAGAATAAGTAAATATAGGACTTTCATTTTTTTGTTAATTATGCTATTTTCTAGCAAGAATAAAGAAAGAGAGATTGAAATTAAATCAATTAAAAGAGAGTGAAAATGAAACATTATTCGCCAGCCTACACAAATAAAGACGAATTAAAACAATATATACAATCTGCAAGAGCGGAAAATATTGCTGATTTATGCATACAAAATGCCTTTATTGTAAATGTATTTAATCATCAAATTTACACAGATAAAGAT